>CAYPJK010000426.1:0-3002 GCA_964411025.1 uncultured Nevskia sp. | reverse complement strand
GATGACCTGATCACCCGTGGTACCGCCGAGCCCTACCGCATGTTTACCTCGCGGGCCGAGCATCGCCTGCTGCTTCGGGAAGACAACGCCGACCTGCGGCTGACGCCGATCGGCCGCGAGATGAACCTGGTCGACGACCAACGCTGGGATGCGTTCCAGAAGAAGCGCGACGCGATCAACACGGAAAGCACGCGGTTGTCCGCAACCTGGCTGAAGCCTGCGCAGCTGGCGGCGCGCGAGATGGTCGAGGTGTTCGGTCCGGCGCCGACCGACAACGGTGCCTCTGCGCTGGAACTGCTGCGCCGCCCGGAAGGCAGTGCGGCAGCGCTGAAACGGCTTGGGCTGATGGAAGCCAGCCTTGACGACGCAGTGGCCGAGCAGGTGGAGATCAGCGTCAAGTACGCCGGCTACATCGAACGGCAGCAGGTCGAGATCGAGCGGGCGGCGCGTTACGAGGATGCGCCGGTGCCGGTCGATCTCGATTACGCGGCCGTGCTCGGGCTGTCGAACGAAGTGCGCCAGAAGCTGGCCGCCCATCGTCCGCAGACCGTCGCCCAGGCCGGCCGCATTTCCGGCGTCACGCCAGCGGCGGTGTCACTGCTGCTGGTGCACCTGAAGCGTCAGGGGCTGCTGCGCCGAGGCATGGCAGCCGGGGCGGCGTTCAGCACATCTGGCTGATCGCGCGCAGCACGTCGGAACGCGAGATCTGGCCGACCAGCTGACCGTTCTCGATCACCGGATACCGCCGGAACGGCGCGGTGGTGAACATGGTCGCCAGCTGCGTGAGATTGGTATCGGGATCGACGGTCTTCGGCTTTTCGCTCATGTACTGGGCGACCGGGCCGGCGATGCAGCTGTCCTGAGCGGCCGTCAGCGCCACTTCCAGGCAATCACGCTGCGACAGGATGCCGACCAGGTTGCCCTTTGCGTCGACCACCGGCGCGCCGGAAATGCCCTTCTCGACCAGCAGGTGCACGGCGTGCATCACTTCCATGTCCGGATGGAACGTGACCAGCTTGGTCGTCATGTAGTCGCGGACCTTGACGGAATCCAGTGTTGCCATTCTTGTTTTCTCCCCCTCGCCTGACCCGACAGTAGCGCGCAGGGAAAGCGGAAACAACCGCAGCAGCAGCGACCCTACAGTGCGCCGTCGAACAGGCCGGCCGGCGGTGGCTCGACGCCGGCTTTCGGCAGCACCGCATGCAGCGCCGCACCGTGCTCGCGCAGCCAGCCGCGCCAGTGCGCGTGATCGGCCATCTGCCTTTCGACCAGCCGCCAGAAGCGCGGCGAGTGATCCAGATGCCGACGATGACACAGCTCGTGGACGACCACGTAGCGCAGCGCTTCCGGCGGGGCCATCACCAGCCGCCAGTTGAGACTGATCAGGCCATCTGGCGTGCAGCTGCCCCACAGCGATTTCTGATCGGCGATCCGCGGGCCCTGGTAGCTGACGCCGAGCCGTGCGCTTTCGGCATCGAGCAACAGCTTGGCGTCGTGGCGCGCCAGCTTGGCGATGCCGGCGCGCAGCGCGCAGGCCAGCCGCTCGTGATGCGAAAGGTCCTGCACCGTGCAGTACAGCTGGAGATCGTCGCCGATGCGCAGCGTCGGTCGCGCGATCCGGGCCAGCACCACGCGAAGCGGCAGCTCGCGGCCGCGCAGGTGGATGGTGTCGCTGCCATCCCAGCGGAACGGCCGCCGAGCCGGCACCTTCGCCGCGCGCGATTTCAGCTCCACCAGTTTCTGCCGGATCCAGTCCTCGCGGCTCTTCAGGAACGCATGCGCGGTGGCGCGCGGCACCCGCTTCGGGATCACCAGCAGCACGTTGCCATCCGGGCGCACTTCGATGCGGATATTGCTGGCTCGCGCGCTGATCCGCTCGGTCAGCTGCAGCGGCGCGAAGGGCCCGAGCAGGTCAGCCATGGAAGTGTCGGATTGCGGTCATTTTGGCAGGTACGGGCGCGCGGCCGGATTGTATGCGCCGCAGTCTGCGTCGCGCTCGCCGCTGCCTTCGGCGTCTGGCGGGCAGACGGATCAGCTTTCGCGATAGCCGATGCGCGCCAGCAGGCCGTCGAGCTCGTCGAGATCGTGGAACTTCACGCGCAGTTCGCCGGCACCGCCGCTGCCGGGCTTGAACACGGTCGGATAGCCGAGATGGTCGGACAGCCGGCCGGCCAGCTTCTGCCAGTCGTCCGGCTTGGCCGGCGCCGCGGCCAGATGGCCGTTGCCGGCCAGCCGTCGTTCCAGCGCCCGCACGCTCAAGCGTTCGCGCACACAGACATCGGCCCAGCGCAGCTGCTGGCTCACCGCCAGGCCGGCCAGCACCTTGGCGTGCCCGAGGCTGATGGCGCCGTCGTCGAGCAGCGCCTGCACCTGCGGGCACAGCGCCAGCAGACGCAGGAAGTTGGTCACGTAGGCGCGCGACTTGCCGATCCGCAGGCCGATCGCCTCATGCGTCAGCGTATGGGCGTCGCCGAGCTTGCGCAGGCCTTCGGCGGTCTCGATCGGTGACAGCGACTCGCGCTGCAGGTTCTCGATCAGCCCCAGTACGCGGGCTTCGGCCTCGTCGAGATCGTCGCGGATCAGCGACGGCACCTCGTGCAGCCCGGCCAGCTGCGCGGCGCGCCAGCGGCGCTCGCCCGCCAGCAGCTCGTATTCGCGGCGCGGGCCGCTGCCGATCGAACGCAGCACCAGCGGCTGGATGATGCCGCTCTCGCGGATCGACTCCGCCAGCTCGCGCAGCGCATCGGCGGCAAAGCGCCGTCGCGCCTGGGTCGAGCCGGGGCGGATCAGGTCGAGCGGAATCTGTCGGACGGTGTCGCCGGAAGCCATGCGCCGTGGGGGCTTGAGGGCTGTGGGATAATCCCGATATTGAACCACCAAAGCGCGACGGCCATCCCGGCCACAACGCGCCCCGCTGCACCGGACCCGGCCTTTCGAGACGCATGCCCCGCGCGCGCCGAGCCCGTTCCACAGTTCCTTTCAAAACGAGAAATCGCAACCGT
>CAYPJK010000425.1:0-3017 GCA_964411025.1 uncultured Nevskia sp. | reverse complement strand
CGATGCCCGAAGCGCCCGAAGCCGCGACGATCGGGCTCTGGGTGATGTCACCTTGATTGAAGTTGAGATTTCCGTCATCGAAGTTCATCGGCGCGGCACCCGGTGCTCGCCTCAACTGCTCCGCCGGAAAGGTCTGAGCGCGGTTCACACCCTGACAGAGCATGTACACACCCGAGCAGACATTCGGATTGATGTTGGACTTGCCGATCAGCCGCGAGTCCTGCGGCTCAATGCGGAACGCCACTCCGGCCGTCAGGGTCTGGTTGACGATCGCATTGAAGTCCTGATCAATGAAATTGAAATCGAACTCGGTCGCCGTCACAACAATCGGCGAGATGCTGCCGACGACTGCCACGGCACACGCCGCACGCTGGGCTGCACGCATTGAAATCCTCCTCCCTTGGAACTGCTGTGTCATTCGCACGATGTCGGTCGGACAGGGCTCTCCGGCGTCGCCGCCGTGGCCTCGTCTCGTTGCCGTACCACTTCGATGATCCCCACCGGCCGGGCCGGCACCTCGCGACCCGTCTCGGCGGGTTCGCTGAACGATCGGAGAATAAACAGCCGTCTGGCAATTTGCAGCGATCTTTGCGCGCGACGCTCCGGATGCCCGGCCGAAGCCGGCCAGCACGCCGAAATCAGCCCCGGCCGCGGCACGCCGCACGCGGTGCTTTCCGCTCGATTGGCCGGATTTATTTGACACACGTCTAGTCAAAATCTAGATTTATGTCATGGACCCGATCGAATCCCGCCGCCACGAGGAAAAGGAACGCCGCCGCGAGGACCTGCTCGACGCCGCCGAGTCCGTGTTCGCCGAAAAAGGCTTCGACGCCGCCAAGATGGACGACATCGCGCGTACCGCGCGCGTCTCGCGGGCACTGCTGTACCTCTATTTCAAAGACAAGCGGGAACTGCAGCTGGCGCTGTGCCTGCGCGGCCTGGACCTGCTGCGCCAGCGCTTCGCCGAGGCGCGGGGCCGCCATGCGCGCGGGGTCGACCAGGTCAAGGCGATCGGCCGCGCCTACATCGGTTTCGTGCAGGAATTCCCGGTCTATTTCGACGCACTGGCGCGTGCCGAAGCCCAGCACACCGATCTTGAAGACGCCGACAGCGTCTGCCACCGGATGATGCTGGCCGGCCGCCTCGTGCATGCCGAAACAGTGGCCGCGCTGATCGCCGGCCAGCGCGATGCCAGCCTGCGGCCGGATCTCGGTGATCCGCTGCGGGTGGCGATGACGCTGTGGGGATTCACCCACGGCGTCGCCCAGCTGGTGATGACCAAGAGCGAGATCTTCGCCCACGAGGGCATCGCCCTGAACGCCTTCATCAACGACGCCATCGACATGGCGACCCGCTCCATCGCCCGCTGATTTTTGGGCCCGGATAATGACATGCGTCTAACGAATGGACACTCATCCAGTTTTCTCCATGGTCAGCGCCGCGCCCGGGGCCGCATCGATCGGCCAAGTCCGAATCGCGCGCTCTGGCTGCTCGCTGGGCTGCTGCTGACGGTAACCGCGCATTCCGATGCGCCGCCGGCGGCCGATCCGCTGGCGCGCTACGTCGCCGAGGCGCTTGCCAGCAACGCCTCACTGAAGGCGCAGGACTTCGCGGTCGAGGCCGCAGCCCAGGGGCTTGCGGCGGCCCGCGCCCGGCGCGCGCCCCAGCTGGCGCTCAACGCCCGCTACACGGTGGCCGATGGCGGCCGGACCCTGCGCATCCCCACCGGCGATCTAGTCAACCCGATCTACCAGACGCTCAACGCGCTGACCGCCGGCAGCACCAACCCGACGCAGTTCCCGGCCATCGGCAATACCGACATCAACTTCCTGCGCCGCACCGAGCAGGACACCCGGTTGACGCTCAGCGCGCCGCTCTACGCACCGCAGATCAGCGCCCAGATCGGGATTCGCGCCGCCGAATTCGACGGCGCCCGGGCCGGCCGTGAGGCCTTCGCCCGCACGCTGGTACGCGATGTGAAGGCGGCCTACTTCCAGCTGGCGCAGGCGCAGGCCGGCGTCGAGATCCTCGAGGCCAGCGTCCGAACGCTCGCCGAGAACCGCCGCGTTGCCGAAGCGCTGCTGGCCGCCGGCAAGGCGACCCGCGATCGCGCGCTGCGCGCCGAGGCCGAGTTGCTGGCCGTCGACCAGCGGCTGCAGGCGGCGCACAGCGACGAACGCAACGCGCGCCGCTACCTGAACCTGCTGCGCAATTGCGATGAGGCCGACCCGGTGACGGTCGCCGAAGCCCTGTCGCCAGCGGTCGACGGCGACGTCGATGCCGCGGGTGTTGTCGGCGCCCGACCGGAACTGCGCGATCTCGATGCCCGGATCAGCGCCGCCGATCAGGCCACCCGGCTGGCCGGCGCCAGCTTCCTGCCGACGCTGTCGCTGGTCGCCGACAGCGGCGTCCAGGGCACCGGTTATGCGATCGACCGCGATTCCGACGTCTCCACCGCCTCGCTGGTGCTGAGCTGGACGCTGTTCGACTTCGGCGGCCGGCGCGCGGCCGAATCGCAGGCCCGCGCCCAGCACCAGCAGTTGCAGGCGCTGCGCGACGACCTGCGCCGGCAGCTGGTGCTGGCGCAGCGGGCGGCCGACGACCAGGCGCTGACCGCCGAGCGTGCGCTGCTGACCGCCGAGGCGCGCGTCGCGGCGGCCGAGGAAGGTTTCCGCATCGCCGAGAACAAGCGCGATGCCGGGCAGTCCAGCGCTATCGAATTCCTCGACGCCGAGCGCGCCCGTACCGAAGCCCGGCTTGGCCGGGCGATCGCCCGCAGCGCGCTGCAGATCGCCCGCGCGGAGCAGGAATACACGCGTGCCCGCTTTCCCCTGTCCACCGCCGTTTCGAGTGCCACGCCATGACCGTCCGCACGTCCCTGCCGATCACCGTTTCGCTGGCGCTGCTCGCCGGCTGCAGCCCGAGGCCGGCGCCCGATACCGCCCCGCCGCCGCTGCGCGCGGTACGGGTCGCCGCCGTGACCCGCGGGCCGGCCGACCCGCCGGTACAGGCCAGCG
>CAYPJK010000424.1:1978-3021 GCA_964411025.1 uncultured Nevskia sp. | reverse complement strand
CGCCGCGTTCGCCGTTCGACAGCGCGCCACTGGCGCTGAGCAGACCGAGCGTCGGCACGATGCGGTCCAGCCCGGCCCCGGCGACCTGGCGGCGGTCGGTGGCGCTGGCGCGCAACTGCGCGGTCAGCTGCTCGTCAAGCCCGTGCCGCAGGCCGGCCGCCAGCAGCGGGCGGGTGTAGCGATCATCGGCGCCGGCGTAGTCCTCGCGCAGCAGGCCGGCTTCGAGTACCTGTTCGCGCAGCCCCGAAGCCAGCAGCCTTGGCGAGGCGTAGAACGGCTGGGTGATGGTCTGCTCGCGGCCCAGCGCATCGCGCAGCTTCACCTGCAGCTCGCCGCTGCCGGTCAGCGTCGGCACGCTGTCGAAACGGAAATCGCCGGCTTCCAGCGGCTGTGGCCGGGCCTGGCGGACGCCGTTGACGTACAGCTGCGCGGTCGAGGCCAGCGCGGCCGAACCGGCGATCGAGGGCAGCGGAAAGGTGATGCGATCAGGCTGCAGGGCGAATTCGGTGCCCCACTGCAGGCCGGCGAAGCGGACCGGCGTTTCCCAGTCGGCGCTTCGGGTCACGGCATCGCCGAGGCGGATGCGGCGCAGCTGGTCGGCATCGTCGACCAGCCAGTAGCTGTCGAGCCGGCGCAGGAGGCGGCGATCCAGGTAGACGCTGGACCGGCCGCTGCCGAGGCGGCCGAAGGCGCCGAAGTCGATCAGGCTGCTGGCGGCGTCGCGGCCGGCCAGGCCACCGTAGCGGGCATCGAGGTTCATGTAGCCGCCGAGCGCCGCCGGGCTGGGCGCGGGACGGCTGTCGTCGTCGAAGCGCAGCGCCTGCACGCGGTGCGGATTGGCGTCGATCCACAGCTCCGCCGTGCAGGCGTCGTGGCGCAGCGGCAGGCCCTGATCGCCATCGAGCACTGCCCAGCGCTGGCCGTCGGCATCGGTGGTGATCGTAGCCCTAGATTCGTCGCTTACTAGAGGCCGGAGTTGGACGAGCGCACCGGCCACTGGCCGCTGCTTCTAGTCCACCACGATGCCCGCGAGCTGCGTGTCA
>CAYPJK010000424.1:0-1968 GCA_964411025.1 uncultured Nevskia sp. | reverse complement strand
GTAATCCGCTTTTGCGGTTTATATCCCGTAACATTGCCGTCGGCATCGGTTTCCACGGCGGGTGGCGGCAGCGGCGTCCAGCGCTGCCAGATGTCGTACGGGGCACGCCAGCGGCCATCGGTGCCCATCAGCAGCACGGTGTCCTCGGCCGGCTGACCGGGATGGGCATGGACACTGAGCACGGCGCGGCGTCCGCTCAGCGGCGTCATGGCGACGCCGTGGGCCGGGCAGGGGTCGGCGGCGAACCAGACCGCCTCGGTGGCGATCGCGCCGGCCTGTGCGGCGGCCGCTTGGCCGGCCGCAGCGACGATCAGCAGCGCGCGCCGCTCATTCCGCCGGCCAGGCCAGCGCATGGTCATCGAGCGGCACGCTGCCGGCGACGCTCAGCTGCGGCGCCGTCGCGGCGACCGCCGAGGCCGGCAGCGGAAAGCGGCGCTGCTCGCCGGGAAACAGGTAGACCGGCCCGGCGATGCCGGCCAGTACGGCGTCACCGCCATGCAGCTCGGCACGATCAATCCGTTCGGTGGTGGTACCGCGATTGACCACGGCCAGCGCCGGTTCACTGCCGGTCGACGCGCGGTCGAGCTGCCAGTCGAGTTGTGTGCGGACCACGGCCGGCAGCCGGAACAGCGGCAGGCTCACGCGCAGCCGGGTGGCGATCTGCAGCGGCGCCAGCGCCACCGGCAGCGCTGGAACTTGCGCTTGAGCCTGGGGCTGGGACGGCGGCAGTTCCTCGACGACCAGCCGCCAGCGGCCTTCCTCGGCCGTGGCATGACGGCCGGCGAAGCCGATGCGGACGATCTGGCTGGCACCAGGCGCCAGCTGGAACATCGGCGGCGTGACGATCGGCGCGTCGCCGCCGGAGGCCGGTTCCAGCTGGTCGACGCCGTCGCGGTGTTGCCAGCGCTGGACGCTGACCTGCACGGTGGCCGGTGCATCGGCGGCGTTGCCGATGGTCATCGAGGTGGCGGCCTGGCCGGCCGCCAGTTCGAGGCGGATCGGGTTGACGGTCAGCGCACCGGCGTCCGCCGCCAGCGGCAGCACGGCAAGCGCGGCGACGGCGAGGGGGCGGCGCATGGCGCGTGGTCTTCCTTGTTCAGTAGTTGACGGTGATCGCGACGCTGTCGCTGTAGCTGCCGGTGGGCACGGCGGCGCTGGCCGGGATCTGGCCGTAGATGGTGATGGTGTTGGTCAGCGCGCTGGCCGACGACGTGGCATCCAGCGTGTCGGTACCCGGCGTGTTGCCCCAGTTCAGCGTGCGGCTGGCATCGCGGAACAGGCGATAGCCCAGCGTGTTCCCGCCGCTGCTCAGGCGCCGCAGCGCCACCGTGGCGCCGGCGCCGGTGCCGGCATCGAGGCCGATCTGGTACGGCGTGCCGAGCGTGCAGGTGAGCGTGACGGTGGTACTGCCGTTCAGCGCAGAAGCGGCTGTCGGGTCGTAGCTGCCGAAGGCCAGCGTGCCGTTGGAGATCAGGCATACCGACGCCACCGAAGCGGAGACCGTGAGGCTGCCGCTGGCCGTTGCAGCGTTGGCGGCGGGCACCGCGATCAGGCTTCCGGCGGCGAGCGCTGCGGCGAAATGGCGGGAGGCAGCGGTTGGGCAGGGCATCGAAGGCTCCAGTGGCGTCCGTCCGCAAATCGGCCGCCGCTGACGGAACTGGAGTCGCGACGGTTTTGCGTCGGACCGGCGGTGCCTTCTGCACCCCGAACGGCGGCGCGTCAGCACGCGGCAGGGCTTGGCCTCACAATTCGCGGCCCGAGCCGGCCGGCGCGGCCGATCAATGGTGTTCGCCTGTGGAAAACCCGCCTGCCTTCTCGACGCTCCCGCTGAACCCGTTGCTGCTGCAGGCGCTGGATTCGCTGTCGTTCCACGCGCTGACGCCGATCCAGGCGCGGAGCCTGCCGGTGATCCTCGACGGCCGCGACGTGATCTGCCAGGCCCTCACCGGCAGCGGCAAGACCGCCGCC
>CAYPJK010000423.1:0-3025 GCA_964411025.1 uncultured Nevskia sp. | reverse complement strand
CATCACCGGCCGGTCGAAGAATTCGATCATGGATCACTTCGACAAGGCCTACGAACTGGAGGCCGAACTGGCCTCGCGCGGCAAGGGCAAGCTGCTGGAAACGGTGCAGGAAATCCTGCCGCCGGGCATCACCTGCATCTTCATCCGCCAGGCGGAAGCGCTGGGCCTGGGCCACGCCGTGCTGTGCGCCTGGCCGGCAGTGGGCGACGAAGACTTCTCGGTGATCCTCGCCGATGACCTCATCGATGGCCGCCTGCGGCCGTGCCTGGCGCAGATGCAGCGCGTCTACCAGGAATACGGCACCAGCGTGATCGCCACCCAGCGGGTGCCGATGGAGGAGATCTCCAGCTACGGCGTGGTCGACACCCAGCCGGTCGGACCAGGGCTCGGCGAGATCCGCCGCATCGTCGAGAAGCCAAAGCCGGCCGATGCGCCGTCCAACCTCGCGGTGGTCGGCCGCTACATCCTGACGCCGCGCATCTTCAAGCTGCTGGAGCGCACGCCGCGCGGCGCCGGCGGCGAGATCCAGCTGACCGACGCGATCAGCATGATGATCCAGGAGCAGACCGTGCTCGCCTACGAGTTCGAGGGCACGCGCTATGACTGCGGCTCCAAGCTCGGCTACCTGAAGGCCAATGTCGAGTACGCGCTGAAGCATCCGGAACTGGCGGGCGAGTTCCGCGAATACCTGACCCAATACACCGCCGACTGGCATACGGCCGGCAATCTCGAAGCGGCTGCCACGACAGCCCGGAAGTAAGTGCAAGCGCCAGGGGGCGCGAGGAAAGCAATGAGCGGAAGCAAGTATCACAGCCTGATCGAGTCGTCCTCCATCCAGGGCTCCAACGCCGTCTACGTCGAGGACCTCTACGAGCAGTATCTGGACGACCCGAATCAGGTCGATCCCGAATGGCGGGCCTATTTCCGCAGCGTGCAGGGTGCCGATGGCGGCAACGACACCGCCCACGGCCCGATCCGCGCCCAGTTCGAAAAGCTGGCGCGCGAGCCGAAGGTGGCGGTTGCGGGGAAGTCCAGCTCGGATGACCTGGTCGCCGCCGAAAAGCAGGCGGCCGTGCTGCGGCTGATCAACTACTACCGCGTCCGCGGCCATCAGGCGGCCAAGCTTGACCCGCTGGGCCTGACGCCGGTCCCGGCGATTGCCGACCTCGACCCGGTGTTCCACGGGCTGATGCCCGAGGACATGGACACCGTCTTCAACACCGGCACGCTGGCTGCTGCCGACCGCCTGCCGCTGCGCGAGATCATCCGCATCTGCAAGGCCGTGTACACCGATACCATCGGTGCCGAGTACATGTACGTCACCGAAACGGCGCAGAAGCGCTGGATTCAGGCTCGACTCGAAACCCGCGCCTTCCTGCCGCGTCTGGCACCGGACCGCCGCCGCGAAGTGCTGACCCAGCTGGTCGCCGCGGAAGGCATCGAGCGCTACCTGCACAACAAGTACGTCGGCCAGAAGCGCTTCTCGCTGGAAGGTGGCGAATCGCTGATCCCGGCGCTGGACGAGGTGATGCGGACCGCCGCCTACGCCAATGCCGAGGAAGTGATGATCGGCATGGCCCACCGTGGCCGCCTGAACGTGCTGATCAATGTTCTCGGCAAGTCGCCGAAGGACCTGTTCGCCGAGTTCGAAGGCAAGTATTCGGCGGAATCGCTGTCGCGCGCCGGTGACGTGAAGTACCACATGGGCTTCTCCACCGATGTCGAGGTGGCCGGCAAGCGCCTGCATCTGGTGCTGGCCTTCAACCCCTCGCATCTGGAAATCGTCAACCCGGTCGTCGAAGGCTCGGTCAAGGCGCGCCAGACGCGCCGCAAGGACGAGCGCGGCGATCAGGTCATTCCGGTACTGATCCACGGCGATGCCGCGTTCGCCGGCCAGGGCGTGGTGATGGAAACGCTGCAGCTGTCGCAGTCGAAGGGCTATGCGACCGGCGGCACGATGCACTTCATCGTCAACAACCAGATCGGCTTCACGACGCCGAACCCGATCGAAGCCCGCGAAGGTCACGAGTCCCGCACCAGCCGCTACTGCACCGACCTCGCCAAGATGTCGGAAGCGCCGGTGTTCCACGTCAATGGCGACGACCCCGATGCCGTGGTGTTCGTCACCCGCCTAGCGATGGACTTCCGCAACGCCTTCCACAAGGATGTCATCGTCGACATCTGCTGCTACCGCCGCCTCGGCCACAACGAGGCCGACGAGCCGAGCGTCACCAGCCCGGTGATGTACGACACCATCCGCAAGCTGCCGACCACGCTGACGCTGTATGGCCAGCGGCTGGTGGCGGAAGGCGTGGTGCCGAAAGACGAGCCGGAAAAGCTGGTGCGCGCCTATCGCGATGCGCTGGACCGTGGCGAGAACATCGCGCGCAGCACCCTGGGGCTGGTCGGCAACAAGCACACCGTCAACTGGGCGAACTACTCGAAGGGTGACTGGGCCACGCCGGCCGACACCGCGATGAGCCGCGAGATGATCCAGTCGCTGAACCAGCGCCTGCTGACGCTCCCGGAAGGCTTCACGCCGCACGCCCGCGTCGCCAAGATCCTCGAGGACCGCGCCAAGATGGCGGCCGGCGAGCTGCCGATGGACTGGGGCTTCGCCGAGATCACCGCCTACGCCGGCCTGGTCACCGAAGGCTTCAACGTGCGCCTGTCCGGCCAGGACGTGCGCCGAGGCACCTTCTTCCATCGCCACGCCACGCTGCATGACGCCAAGACCGGCTACAGCTACACGCCGCTGCGTCACCTGGAAGCGGACAAGGACAAGTTCATCGTCAGCGACACCCTGCTGTCGGAAGAAGCGGTGCTCGGCTTCGAGTACGGCTATTCGACCACCGATCCGGACTGCATGGTCATCTGGGAAGCGCAGTTCGGCGATTTCGCCAACGGTGCCCAGGTGGTCGTGGACCAGTTCATCTCCTCGGGCTACGTCAAGTGGGGCCGTCTCAGCGGCCTGACGATGTTCCTGCCGCATGGCTACGAAGGCCAGGGTCCGGAGCATTCCTCC
>CAYPJK010000422.1:0-3043 GCA_964411025.1 uncultured Nevskia sp. | reverse complement strand
CCGCCAAGGAGATCAAGGTGCTGATCGGCGATTCGGTGGAAAAGGTCGGCAACGGCACCAAGCTGGTCGAGCAGGCGGGCCGCACGATGGAGGAGGTCGTCGGCAGCGTGAAGCAGGTGACCGAGATCATCTCGGCGATCTCGGCGGCGTCCGAGGAACAGAGCTCGGGCATCGAACAGATCAATCAGGCGATCACGCAGATGGACGAGGTGACGCAGCAGAATGCGTCGCTGGTGGAAGAGGCGGCCGCGTCGGCCAAGTCGCTCGAGCAGCAGGCCGAGGGGCTGGCGCATTCGGTGTCGGTGTTCGTGCTCGACAGCAGTCGCGCCGCAGCCCCGACTGCAGCGGCGACCGATGCCGGCGTCACCCACGGCGCCACACCGTCCAGAGCCCGTCCGGCCGCCCGGCGCAGCTCGGCCGCCCAGGCTTCGTCGGCCCCGCGCAAGGTGGTGGGCGGCGACGCCTGGACCGAATTCTGATGCCGCGCCCGAATCCCGAGACCTGCCATGAACATTGAACCAGCCGCCGCTGCTGCTGCCCCGCGCGTCGCCGCCGCCCCGGTGGCCGGCTGCGAACTGCTGACGTTCTCGCTCGGCACCGAGCTGTACGGTGTCGACATCCTGAAAGTGCAGGAGATCCGCGGCTACGACGCCGTCACCCGCATCCCGGATGCGCCGCCGTGGATCAAGGGTGTGATCAACCTGCGTGGCGCCGTCGTTCCGGTGATCGACCTGCGCATCAAGTTCCGGCAGGAAACGGTTGCCTACGACGCGTTCACGGTGATGATCATCCTGAACCTCGCCAGCCGGATCGTCGGCATCGTGGTCGACGGCGTCTCCGACGTCACCCGGCTTTCGCCGGAGCAGGTCAAGCCGGCGCCGGAATTCGGCGGCGGTCTGGATACCCGCTACATCGCAGGCCTGGGCGCGCTGGAAGACCGGATGCTGATCCTGGTCGACATCGAGCGCCTGCTGCAGGCCGAGGATCTGGCCCGGCTGGCGCCGGACGCCGCCCCGGCGATGCACTGATCCGGCGGGCACGACCGTCGGAATTCCGGCGCCTGCGCCGGAGGTTCCGACGACGGTGAAGTCCGCTGTCGCAACGAGGCCCCGCGAGGGGCCTTTTGCGTGGTGGCGACCGCCAGGCGCGGCCCCGTCCATCCGGACCGCGGCGGTGCCGAAGGAAGGCGGGATCAGGCCCTGAACTTGCACCCCGCCTGGTCAAGCCCGCCCGACAGGTTGCCTGCCGTCATGAACCCGACATCTGCTTCCCCGCTACCCGGCACCGATTCCGCGCACGCCGCGATCGGCCGCGAACTGCTCACTTTCACGCTCGGCAACGAGTATTACGGCGTCGACATCCTGAAAGTTCAGGAGATTCGCGGCTACGACACCGTGACCCGGATTCCCGGCGCGCCGGACTTCATCAAGGGGGTGATCAACCTGCGCGGCGCCATCGTTCCGGTGATCGACCTGCGCATCAAGTTCAACCTTGATTCGGTGGTCTACAACGAGTTCACGGTGATGATCATCCTGAACATCGCGCGGCGCATCGTCGGCATCGTCGTCGACAGCGTTTCCGACGTCACCCAGCTGAGTCCCGAGCAGATCAAGCCGACGCCGGAATTCGGCAGCGCGCTCGACACCTCCTACATCACCGGATTGGGTGCGCTCGACGAGCGGATGCTGATCCTGGTCGACATCGAAAGCCTGATGTCGTCCACCGACATGGCCCTGGTCGACGTCCAGACCCAGGCCGTCCACTAGTTCGCTCACCCGCATCGCCATGACCTGCTGTCCGGAAACCCAAGCCATGACTTCCCGATTCCTGCTGCTGCCGGCCGCCTGCTGCGGCGCGGCGCTGTTCTCCCGCTCTTCCTTTGTCGGCTGCGTCGTGCAGGTGTCGGCGTGAGCGCCCGCACGCTGCTCTCGAAGCTGCTCGGCGGTGTCGGTTCGGCGGACGCCAGGGAGCTGAAGCTGGCGCGCGCCCATCTGCATGCGATCGGCCGCCTGCGCGCTTACCTGGAACTCGATACCCGCGGCGTGATCGTCACTGCCAACGACAATTTCACCAATCTGATCGGCCGGCCGCTGGAAGCGCTGCGCGGCCAGCCGCACCACGTGCTGATCGGGGCCGATGATCCGGCGTCCCGCGAACTGCGTGACGGCTGGGACAAGCTGCTGCAGGGTGAGCCGCTGGCCGGCCAGTTCCGCTTCCGCAACGGCAGCGGCGGCGAGCTGTGGATGCAGGCCAACTACAACCCGGTGATGGTCGATGGTCAGGTCGCCAAGATCTCGATCTACGCCACCGACATCACCGCGCTGCGGCTGAAGACCGCCGACAGCGATGGCCAGCTGTCGGCGATCTCGAAGTCGCAGGCGGTGATCGAGTTCAAGCTCGACGGCACCGTGCTGACGGCCAACGACAATTTCCTCAACACGCTCGGCTACACGCTGGAGGAAGTGCGCGGCCGGCATCACTCGATGTTCGTCGAGCCCGGCTACCGCGATTCACCCGAGTACAAGGCGTTCTGGGAAAAGCTCGGTCGCGGCGAGTACGACATGCGCCAGTACAAGCGCATCGGCAAGGGCGGCCGCGAAGTCTGGATCCAGGCCAGCTACAACCCGATCCTCGACATGAACGGCAAGCCGTTCAAGGTCGTCAAGTACGCCAGCGACATCACCGCCCAGGTGCTGGCCCAGCAGACGCTGGAGCGCGCCGTGGCGCAGACCCAGCAGGTGGTGGGGGCGGCCCGCGACGGCAACCTGACGCAGCGCATTGCGCTTGACGGCATGAGTGGCGCGATCCGCGACCTGTGCAGCGGCGTGAACGTGCTGGTCGACACCATGGCCGCCGTGGTCGGCCAGATCCAGGCTTCGACCGAAACCATCAACACGGCGGCGCGCGAGATCGCCACTGGCAACAGTGATCTTTCGGCGCGCACCGAACAGCAGGCGGCTTCGCTCGAAGAAACCGCCAGCTCGATGGAGGAGCTGACCTCCACCGTCAAGCAGAACGCCGAGAACGCACGCCAGGCCAACCA
>CAYPJK010000421.1:0-3051 GCA_964411025.1 uncultured Nevskia sp. | reverse complement strand
GCCGCCTACAACATCACGGTGCGCAGCTTCCCGACCAACCTGACCGCGATGGCCACCGGCGCGAAGACCAAGCCGAGCTTCGAGGTCGAGAACGAGAAGGCGATTTCCAGCGCGCCGAAGGTTGATTTCGGCGCCAGCCCGGCGCCGGCGCCGGCACCCTGATCGGCGCGCGCGCCATCGCCAGCCGCGTGCTGCCGATGATCGTCCGCACCGGATGGACGCCGCTGCTGCTCGCCGCGCTGCTGCTGGTCGGCGGCGCGGCGTGGGCGCAGGCGCCGGTGCCGCCGCTGACGGCGCGGGTCATCGATCAGACCGGCACGCTGGCGCCTGCCGACGCGGCAGCGCTGACGGCGAAGCTGGCCGCGCTCGAAGCAGAGAAGGGCAGCCAGATTGCCGTGCTGATGGTCGCTAGCACCGAGCCGGAGACCATCGAGCAGTACGGTATCCGTGTGGCCGAGGCCTGGAAGCTCGGCCGCAAGGGCGTGGATGACGGTGCCATCCTGATCGTCGCCAAGGACGACCGGAAGCTGCGCATCGAGGTCGGCTACGGGCTCGAAGGCGCATTGCCGGATGCGATCGCCAAGCGCATCGTCCGTGAGGACATCGCCCCGTATTTCCGCAGCGGGGACTATGCCGGCGGCATCAATGCCGGCATCGACCGGATGATCGCCGTGGTCAACGGCGAAGCGCTGCCGGCGCCGAAACCCGGCCGCGGCGCTTCGGGGTCATCGAAGCATCCGCCGCTGGAACTGCTGTTCGTCGCCTTCATCATCGTCTGGGGGCTGATGAGTGCGGTGCGGCGCGTGCTCGGCACCGGCATCGCCTCGCTGGGCGTCGGCGGCATCGTCGGCTTCATCGGCGCGCTGCTGTTGGCATCCGTCGTCGCCGGCGCGGTGATCGCGCTGGTCGCGACGATCTTCGCCGCGATCGCGTGGAGCAGCGGCGGCGGCCGGCGCGGTGGCGGCGGTTTCTACGGCGGCGGCTTCGGGGGCGGCGGTGGCTTCGGCGGCGGTGGCGGTTTCAGCGGTGGTGGCGGCGGTTTCGGCGGCGGCGGTGCTTCGGGAGACTGGTGAGATGCCCTCTACATCCCATCCGCTCGTCCGCTGGTTCCGGCACCTGTCGACCGGCACGCTGACGGTGCGTCGCGCCTTCCCGCCGTCGGTGATGGCGCGCATCACCGAGGCCGTCCGCAGCTGCGAACGTCGCCATGCCGGGGAAATCCGCTTCGTCATCGAGGCGGCGCTCGAACCGCGCGAGCTGTGGTCCGGCCTGACGCCGCGCGAACGGGCGCTCGAGGTGTTCTCTCGGCTGCGGGTCTGGGACACCGAACACAACAACGGCGTGCTGATCTACCTGCTGTACGCCGACCACGCGGTGGAGATCGTCGCCGACCGGGGCGTCGGCAATGGCCGCGTCGACCCGGCCGAATGGCAGCTCGCCTGCCGGCGCATGCGCGAGCACTTCCGCGCCGGCCACTACGCCGACGGCGCGATCGCGGGCATCGAAACGGTGGCCGACGTGCTGGCTCGCCACGAATCCGGCCGGCCGGACGCCGGCAACGAACTGCCGGATGCACCGCTGATCCTGCGATAGCCTGCGCACCGCGCACGAAGGCCTGGTACCGGAATCGGGATCGCCTCGCAGCGGCCGAGATCGTGGGGGCAGCGCACGCTATGGGATGAGGGCGTCGGCCTCCACCACCCGCCACAGATACCAGCTGCCGACCGATCGGTACGGCGCCCAGCTGGCGACCCGCGCCAGGGACTCGGCATCGTCGAGCTTGGCGCCGCTGTTGTGCAGGCGGTTCAAGCCATTGCGCAGGCCGACATCACCAAGCGAAAAGATATCGAGGCGGTCGAGCGCGAAGATCAGGAACATCTCGGCGGTCCAGCGGCCGATGCCGGGCAGGGCATCGAGCACCTCGATCGCCGCCTCGTCATCCAGCTTCTTCAGTCTCGCGAAATCGAGCCGCCCATCGGACTTCGCTTCGGCCAGCGCCCGCAGCCATTTGGCCTTGGCGTTCGACAGTCCGCAGCTGCGCAGCGCGTCGTGGTCGGCGGCCAGGAAGTGATCCGGCAGGAAGCGCTTGCCGGCACCGGTCAGCGCCGCGACCCGCGCCTGAATGGTGTCGGCGGCCTTGATTGACAGCTGCTGGCCGATGATCGAGCTGCACAGCACATGGAACGGATCGCGACGGCGACTGCCGATGGTGCAGGGGCCGTGCCGGTCGATCAGCCGGGCAAGGCGGGGGTCGGCGGCGCGCAGATGCGCTTCGGCGGCGCGCATCGTGTCGGGTTTGATCATGGTGGCGGCAGGGCAGGCGAATGGTGACGCTAGAATGCCGGAAAGCCCTTTTCGCCCCGACCGCCATGCTTTTCGGATTCTTCCTGACCCTGCGTGCCGCTGGCCTCAAGCCGGGCCTCGGCGAGTTCCTGACCCTGCTTGAAGCATTGAAGAAGCATGTGGTCGTGTACTCGATCGACGATTTCTACCTGCTGGCGCGGATGACGCTGGTCAAGGACGAAAGCCAGTACGACCGCTACGACCGCGCCTTCGCCGCCTACTTCAAGGGTGTGGAGTCGATGTTCGACCTGCTCGGTGGCGCGATTCCGGACGAATGGCTGCGGCGCGAGATGGAAAAGCTGCTGAGCGACGAGGAGAAGGCCAAGATCGCCTCGCTCGGCGGTTTCGAGGAGCTGATGGAAACGCTGAAGAAGCGGCTCGAGGAGCAGAAGGAGCGCCACGAGGGCGGCAGCAAGACGATCGGCACCGGCGGCACCTCGCCGTTCGGCGCCTACGGCTACAACCCGCAGGGCATCCGCATCGGGCAGGACAAGGGCCGCAACCGCTCGGCGGTGAAGGTCTGGGACCAGCGCGCCTACAAGGACTACGACGACACGCTGGAGCTCGGCACGCGCAACATCAAGGTCGCACTGCGCCGGCTCCGCCGCTTCGCGCGCGAAGGATCCGATCTCGAACTCGATCTGGACGACACGATCCACTGCACCGCGGCCAACGCCGGCATGCTCGACATCAAGATGATCCCCGAGC
>CAYPJK010000420.1:1646-3052 GCA_964411025.1 uncultured Nevskia sp. | reverse complement strand
GCGGGCTCGATGCCGCCGGCGTGCTGCGCGCCATCCAGGGCCGGCTGCGCGGTCTTGGCGGCGCCAGCGCCAGCGCCGGCCACGGCGCGCCATGAGCGGCACGGCCGAGCCGGGGCCGCGGCTGTCCGGCAGCCGACGGCGGGCGCTGATCATCACCGCCGCCATCGGCGTGCTGGTCTATCTGGCCGCCGCGCTGGTGACCGACGCCGCCCGGCTGCAGGCGGCGCTGCAGGCGCTCGGCTTCGGCGGCTGCCTGCTGGTGCTCGGCGCCTCGCTGCTGAACTACGCGCTTCGCTTCGAGCGCTGGTCGCGCTACCTGCGGCGCCTCGGCCATCCGCTGCCGCGCGGCCGCCATCTGCTGGTCTACCTGTGCGGCTTCGCGTTCACCGTCAGCCCGGCAAAGGCCGGCGAAGCGGTGCGCGCGCTGTACCTGCGCGAGCAGGGCGTGGCCTATGCCGATTCGATCGCTGCGCTGTTCGTCGAGCGCTTGCTCGACCTGCTCGCGATCGCGCTGCTCGCGGCCCTGTTCGTGCTCGGCGCGCGCGCCTACTGGCCGGCGCTGGCCGGCGCACTGCTGCTGACGGCAGCGCTGCTGGCGATGATCGGCCGGCCGGCCACCAGTCGCCTGCTCGACCGCTTCGCCGCTGCCCGCAGCGGCCGCGGCCGCCGGGCGCTGGCCGGCCTCGCCGACCTGCTGCGCGCCTCAAAGCGTCTGCTGTCACCCGGCCTGCTGGCCGGCGGGCTCGGGCTCGGCCTGATCGCCTGGGGCGTCGAAGGCGTCGGCCTTTACTGGATCTGCGCCGGGCTGGACCTGCCGGTCACGCCGCTGACCGCGATCGGCATCTACGGTGTCGCGGTGCTGGCGGGCGGCGTCGCCTTCTTCATGCCCGGTGGCATCGGCGGGCTCGAAGTGGTGATGCCGGCGCTGCTGGTGGCCCAGGGCGTGCCGCTGGGCACCGCCGTGCTGGCGATGCTGCTGTGTCGACTGGCCACGCTGTGGTTCGCGGTGCTGCTGGGCCTGCTGGCCGCCGTCGTGCTGGAAGCGCGGCCGGAACGCCTGCCACCGGTGGCCACGCGATGAATGCGCAGATGCAGCCCGCGGGCGAATCGCAGGTGCCGCTGTGCGTCGACCTCGACGGCACGCTGACGCCGGTCGATACGCTGCACGAAACCGCGCTCGCGCTGGCGCGGGTGCAGCCGCTGGCGCTGCTGGCCCTGCCGCACTGGCTGGCCGGCGGCCGGGCGCGGCTCAAGCACGAGCTGTCGCAGCGGGTGCAGATCGACGTCAGCCACCTGCCGTTTCGGCGCGACCTGCTCGAATGGCTGCGCAACGAACGCAGCCGGGGCCGGCGGCTGGTGCTGGCGACCGCCGCCGACCGGCGCATCGCCGAAGCCGTGGCAGCGCA
>CAYPJK010000420.1:874-1636 GCA_964411025.1 uncultured Nevskia sp. | reverse complement strand
ATGCCAGCGACAACCTGGCCGGCGCCGGCAAGCGCGCCGCGCTGGTCCGCCGCTTCGGCGAGCAGGGCTTCGACTACGTCGGCGACGCGCCGGTCGACCTGAAGGTCTGGCCGGCGGCGCGGCAGGCGATCGTGGTGGGTGATGCCGGACTGGCCGCCCGCGCGGCCCGGCTGGCCGCGCCGGGTCCGGTGTTCGCGACCGCGCCGGCCTCGCCGATGCTGTGGCTGAAGGCCGCGCGCCTGTACCAGTGGGTCAAGAACCTGCTGATCTTCGTGCCGGCGCTGCTGTCGCACCGGATCGCCGAAGCGGCAGTGCTGCGCGAGACGCTGCTGGCGTTCCTCGCTTTCGGGCTGTGCGCGTCGAGCGTCTACCTGATCAACGATCTGCTCGATCTCGACGCCGACCGACGCCATCCGCGCAAGCGCCGGCGCCCGTTCGCCAGCGGCGCACTGCCGGCCCGCCATGGCGCGCTGGTGGCACTGCTGCTGGCCGGGGCGGCAGCGGCGGTGGCGCTGCAGGTCGGCCTCGCCTTCAGTGCGGTGCTGGCCGCCTACTACGCCTGTACCGGCGCCTATTCGCTGCGCCTGAAACGCGCGCCGATCGTGGACGTGATGATGCTGGCCGGCCTGTACACGATCCGCATCGTCGCCGGCGGCGTCGCCACCGGCGTCGAAGTCACCTTCTGGCTGCTGGCCTTCTCTATGTTCATGTTCCTGAGCCTGGCGGTGGCCGTCATCCCGATGGTGCCGACACCCCGGGAGG
>CAYPJK010000420.1:0-864 GCA_964411025.1 uncultured Nevskia sp. | reverse complement strand
TGAGCCTGGCGGTGGTCAAGCGCTACGCCGAGCTGCACGACGCCGCCCGTGCCGGCCTGACCCAGGCCGCCGGGCGCGGCGACGGCGCCGCCGACCTGCCGCTGCTACTCGCCCTGGGCACGGCGTCGGGCTTCGCGGCGGTCGTGGTGCTGGCGCTCTACATCACCAGCCCGCAGTCGCAGGCGCTGTACGGCGATGCCCGGCCGCTGTGGCTGATCTGCCCGCTGCTGCTGTACTGGATCTGCCGCGTCTGGCTGCTGACCACGCGCGGCCGGATGCACGACGACCCGATCCTGTTCGCGATGCGCGACCGCACCAGCCTGCTGATCTTCGGCCTGATGGCGCTGACCGTGCTGGCGGCCGTGTGATGCGCCGCAGCCCGTCATGGGGGCGGTTGCCCGGTCCCGAGCCGCAATGGCTTGAAATCGGCAGTCGCCATCAGCTGCTGCCCGGGGCGCTCCCCGCGCAGACCTCGATGCTGCCCTGGGGCAACGGCCGCAGCTATGGCGATTCCTGTCGCAACGATGGCGGGGTGCTGCTCGCGGCCAGTGCCCTCGACCGCTACATCGCC
The DNA here is from genome assembly GCA_964411025.1 of uncultured Nevskia sp. GTDB lineage: Bacteria > Pseudomonadota > Gammaproteobacteria > Nevskiales > Nevskiaceae > Nevskia. The sequence goes on along the minus strand of CAYPJK010000420.1, from coordinate 293 downwards.
TTCGATCCGGCCACCGGCATCATCGAGGTCGAGGCCGGCGTGCAGCTGGCCGCCATCATCGCGCTGGCACTGCCGCACGGCTGGTTTCCGGCGGTGACGCCGGGTACCCGCTGGGTCACCGTTGGCGGCTGCATCGCCAACGACGTTCACGGCAAGTACCACCACCGCGACCAATAACCTCAGCACGAAGCCTGCCACAGGCCAGATCTATCGCTTTACACCTTCGTGCGGAACTGCCACCGCCATATCGAGCACCACGAGCAACAGCCCCATCTGCGCTACCAGCACATTGA
>CAYPJK010000419.1:0-3057 GCA_964411025.1 uncultured Nevskia sp. | reverse complement strand
GCCGGATTGAGGTTGTTGAAGCCGCCGGGGAACAGGTTGGTGTCGACCGGCGCCAGCTTGAAGCCGGCGTTGCGCAGGTCCACCGAACAGTAGAACGGCGGCGGCGTCAGCGCCCACTGGCTGCGGAACCAGCGCTCGATATCGGCCGCGCGTTCCAGCAGCAGGCTCTCGAAACGCAGCAGCGGCGCCGTCTGGGCGGTGGTCAGGTTCGGTACCGCGTGATGCGAAGGGCTGGGCATGGCGACATCTGCCGGCGGGGCGCAGTGGGCCTGCGCGGGGTGCGTAGCGTAACCGATCGGTCACTTCTGCCAAGACGCCCGGCCAACGGCCCTTGTCCGGCCCCCGGGCACGGTCGTCGGCACGATCGGGACGCCGCCGATCCACGTGCTACAAGCCGTCGACCCACCCATTCCAGGAGCCTTCGACCGTGGCCGCAGACGAGCAGCATCGCCCCGAGCCGGCGGCTGGCGCGCCAGTCAAGGTGCTGGTGATTGACGACAGCCAGACCATCCGCCGCAGCGCCGAAACGCTGCTTCGCGCAGCCGGCTACGCGGTGGTGACCGCCGCCGACGGCTACGAGGCACTGGCCTGCGTCGTCGAGGAGGCCCCGGACCTGATCTTTGTCGACATCATGATGCCGAGGCTCGACGGCTTTCAGGCCTGCGCGCTGATCAAGGCCCACCCGCGACATGCGAAGACGCCGGTGGTGATGCTGTCGTCGAAGGACGGCCTGTTCGACCGCGCCCGTGGCCGGCTCGCCGGTGCCGACGACTATCTGACCAAGCCATTCACGCGCGACGAGCTGCTGGGCGCCGTGCGCGCCCTGAGCGCCGCCCCCCGGTGATCGGCGCCGACCTCCGCCGGCTGCCGCCGATCGAGCTGCTGCGTGCGCTCGAACGGCAGCTGCGCGGCGTACCCGGCGACCACGGCGGGCGGGCCGGCAGCACGCCACCGGCCTGGACCGGGCTGGCCTTCCGGCTGCGCGACCAGCGCCTGCTGGTGCCGGGTGACGAGATTCGCGAAGTCACCGCCCGGCCACGCCTGACCCGCGTGCCCGGCGCCCGCGACTGGCTGCTCGGCGTCGCCAACGTGCGCGGCAGCGCGCTGCCGGTGACCGATCTCGGCGCGCTGCTGGACGCTGGCCCGGCCGGCGAGGCACGCGAACAGCGGCTGCTGGTGCTGCAGCAGGACGGCGCGCCGGCCGCTTTCCTGGTCGACGATGTGATCGGCTACCGACGCTTCGCACCGGAGGACCAGCAGCCGTCGATCCCGGCACCGCCAGCATTTCAGCCATGGCGGCTCGGCGCCTTCCATCGCGATGGCCAGGACTGGCTGGTGCTGTCGCTGAAGCGGCTGGCCCGCAGCGACCTGTTCATCCGCGCCGGCCGCTGACATGCCGCTGCCGCCGCCATCCTGCCCGCGCGAGCCGGCGCTGACCCGCCTGCTGCGCGCATCGCTCGGCCGGATCCAGGCAGCGCTCGAGGCGTGGCCGGAGGACCGCGCTCCGCCAGCCGAAAACCGCCGCCAGCTGGACCACGAGCTGCGCGAGCTGCACGGCGGCTGGGCGATCACCGGCGCTTTCGCCGGCCCCCGGCTGATCGAGGAAATGCGGGCGCTGCTGGCGGTCACCGCCGATACCGACACGCGCGCCTGCGCGGCGCTCGATGACGCGGCGCTGCTGCTGGAGATCGGTCTCGACGATCCGCTCGATACGCCTCGCCTGCGCGCCGCCTTGAACGCACTGCGTGCGGCACGCGGGGTCCAGGGCTTGAGCGACGGCGAACTGTTCGCGGCACGCGCCTTTGCCGAAGCCTGGCCGGACCGCTTGCCCGCTGCCAGCATCAACCGGGTCGCCGGGGAATCGGCCGCGACCTTCGCCAGCCGCGAGCTGGCCGGCTTCCAGTCCGCATTCCTGGGCTGGTTCCGCAATCCGGCAGCCGACGAGGCGCTGGCGCGGATGGCGACACTGGCCAGCGCCGTCGCCAGCCGCGTCGACGACGACCGGCTGCGCGCCTGCTGGCAGGCGCATGCGGCGTTCGCCGACAGCCTGATCGGCCGACGGATCGATTCGCTCGATGCCCGCCGCCTGCTCGGCCGCGCCGGCAGCCAGCTGAAGGCGCTGGCCGAACGCGGGGAAGCCGCCGCCCTCGCCCAGACCGGCGACACGCTGTGGCTGCTGCTGCACGCCCTGCGGGAAGCCGGCGTCACCGGCAGCGCGGCGGCGCTGCTGGCGCAGTTGCTGCCGGCTGATGCCACCGTGCGCGATCGCGCGTCGCCGTTGCCGCATCGGGCCAGCGCCGACACGGCGCGGACAGCGCTGCAGCAGGAACTGGCCGAGCTGCGCGACGCCATCGACCTGCATCAGCGCGGCAGCCACACGGCGCTGGCCGGCGGACCGCCGCGCCTGCTGCGCGCCGCCGCGGTCGCCGAGCTGCTGGGCGAAGTCGGCGCCGCACGGTCGCTACGCCAGCTCGAACGGGCGATTGCTGCGGTCAGCGACAGCACGATGGCCGACTGGCTGCCGATCGCCGATCGGCTGCTTCGCCTGGAGGCCGCGCTGGCGCCCGGGCAGCAGCCCGAAGAACTCTTCACTGACGACGCCACGCCGCTGGCGTCGGAATGGCAGGCCGCGCGCACGGCGCTGCTGCGCGAGCTGCGGGGCGAGGCGGCGCGGCTGCGATCGCTGCTGGAACAGCCGGCGCTCGATTCCGGATCGCCGGCCCAGCCGCCGACGCGACCGCTGCTGCAGCCGCTGGCGTCGGCGCTGCGAATGCTCGGCAGCACCGCCGAAGCCGATGCAGTGACGGTTCTCGCAGCACAGCTGGACGAGCTGCCCGCCGCCGTGCGGCCGGCGGCAGCGGCCCCGGCGGTCGCCGCGCTGGACGCCTGGCTGGACGCCATGCACGACCACAGCCCGCGCAGCAGCCAGCTGGCGCAGGCCTTGCGCGACGCCGTGCGGCAGCTGCCGCCGTCCTCCGCTCAAGCGGCCGCCACGCCCGCGCCGCCGTTGCCGACGTCGCTACCGCCCGCGGCCACCGAGGAGTTGAAACCGCGGTT
>CAYPJK010000418.1:0-3057 GCA_964411025.1 uncultured Nevskia sp. | reverse complement strand
ATCACCCGGACATTGACCGCCACCTCGGTTTCGCCGCCGACCGGCCGCACCGCGCGTTCCTGCAGGGCCCGCAGCAGCTTGACCTGCATGTGCAGCGGCAGGTCGCCGACTTCGTCGAGAAACAGGGTGCCGCCTTCGGCCGCCTGGAACAGGCCGGCCTTGTCGCGGGTGGCACCGGTGAAGCTGCCTTTCAGGTGGCCGAAGAATTCGGACTCCATCAGCTCGGCGGGAATCGCGCCGCAGTTGACCGGCACGAACGGCGCATCGGCGCGCGGGCTGCGGCTGTGGATCAGGCGCGCGACCAGCTCCTTGCCGGTGCCCGATTCGCCGGTGATGTGTACCGGTGCCTGGCTGCGCGCGAGCCGCTCGATGAGCGCCCGCAGCGCCTCGATCGCCGGCGTGCGGCCCAGCAGGCCACCGTCGTCGGCATCGGGGCTGGCGCGCAGCTTCAGCGCGGTGTCGACCAGCTTGCGCAGCTGGCCGAGATCGATCGGCTTGGAGACGAAATCGAAGGCGCCGGCCTTCAGGCTTTCGACCGCCGCCTGGGCGCTGCCGTAGGCGGTGATCACGGCGACCGGCAGGCCGGCGTGCTTCTTCTGGATCAGCGTCACCAGCTCGATGCCGTTGCCGTCCGGTAGCCGCATGTCGGTGAAGCAGAGATCGAAGCTGTGCTCGGCCAGCAGCGCGCGGGCCTCGCCCAGCGAACCGGCCGCCGCCGTGCGTAGGCCCATGCGCGACAGCGTGATCTCCAGCAGGGCGCGGATATCGGCTTCATCGTCAACGATCAGCGCCAGTGCTTTGCTCATGAAGCGATCGGATCGGAGAAGGTCAGCCGGCGAAGATCAGCCGGAAGCGGGTGCCCGTCTCGCTCGGCAGGTGCATGAGACGTGCTTGATTGTATTCACATATTTCTCTCGACAGATACAGCCCGAGGCCGGTGCCGCGACTGGCGGTGGTGAAGAACGGTTCGAACAGCTGTTCGCTGACCTGGGCGGGGATGCCGCTGCCGTCATCGCTGACGTCGAGATACGGGCGGTGGCCTGGATTCATCCGTCCGGCGCTCAGCCGCACGGTCACCGCGCGGCCGTCGGCGGCACCGTGATCGAAACTGTTCTGCCAGAGGTTGTGCAGCACCTGCTGCAACTGGTCGGGGTCGAAGCGCACGGTCAGCGCGTCGCTGATGCCGTCCACGATCACCGTTCGCGCGCCGTCCGGGCAGCCTTCCGACCATACCGCGATGCAGCGCTGCAGGAATGCCCGCAGCGGCAGGGTGCGCGGCACGGCGGCTTCGCGGCGCGACAACCGCAGCACGTCCTCGACGATCTTGTCGATGCGCGTGCTGTGGCGCTGGATCATCTCCAGCAGGCGCTGGTCCTCGGCCGGCAGGTCTGGCGATTCGGCCAGCAACTGGCCGGCGTGGCGGATCGCCGACAGCGGATTGCGGATCTCGTGGGCGATGCCGGCAGACAGCCGCCCGAGCGCCGCCAGTTTCAGCTGCTGAGCCTGTTCGCGAACCCGGGCGGCGTCATCGAGCAGGACCAGCACCGGCGCCCAGGCATTGAAGCCGAGGCGCGTGAAGCGCGGCAGCAGTTCCGGCCCGCCGATGCTCAGGCTGATCGGCTGCGGGCTGCGGTTCGGCGCTTCCTGCCACTGCTCGAGCGCGCCGTTCAGCGTCGGCAGCGCGCTGGCCAGCGGCCGGCCGTCGAGCGACGGACTGGCCAGCAGCCGACGCCCGGCTGCGTTCTGCACGCGCAGCCGGCGCTCCTCGTCGATCACCAGCACCGGCGTGTCCATGCTTTCGACGATTCGCTCGTTGAGCCGCGACAGGCTGGCCAGATCGCTGCCGAAGCGGGCTGCGAGCGCTTCGCTCCTGCGGGCGCGCTGGGCGACGGCGCCGGCGCCCAGCGAGGTGGCGAACAGCATCAGGCCGATCAGGCCGGCGTTGGTGATGTCGGCCGTCTCGAACTGCTGCTGCGATTGCCGCCACAGTTCCGCGCCGAACACCGCGAAGGTGCCGAGCGCGGCATGCAGCAGGCCCAGCCGGGGCGGCAGCACCAGACTGCAGCCAACCGCCGGCGTGATCAGCAGCACGCCCAGACCGGACGACACGCCATTGGCGGCCACCATCATCGAGACGATCGCCAGCGTGTCGATGACGAACGAGAAATGGGCCTGCGTGCTCAGTGCCGGTTGCCGCGTCAGCGCGGCGGCCAGCAGCGCCACGGCCGGCAGCGTGTAGACGAGGACGATTGCGAAGAACTGGCCCGGATCGGCGTGATCGAAGAAATATGGCACCAGCTTGAAACCATGGACCACCGCCAGCAGCGCCACCAGCACCAGGCGATAGGCCGCCAGCGTGATCAGGATCCGCCAGTCTTCCGGATCGAGGAAATGGCTGCGCTCGCGGCTGTCCATGCGCCGTGTTCAGCTGCGGCGCGGGCTCACGGCCGCTTCTGCTCGCAGGCGCCACAGCGGCCCAGCGGTGACAGCGTCTGAACCGGCAGGTAGACGCCGCAGCCCTCGCAGCGGGCGACCGTCTGCAGGGCATCCTGAGGTGGGGTGCGGTTGTCGTTTCCCGTCTGCCATCGGATGTAGGCCCGGTACAGCAGCCAGACCACGCCAGCGAGAAAGAACACCCGAATGAGTAGTGACATGTTGGTTTCGCTGATGATTGATTTCACGAAGTGTTTTTTCGTGAATGTCGCAAAAGTGTAGCGGTGCGAATGCTTTGCCTGCACCGGTGGATTCATGGAAAATGCGCGCGCTGCAAAAACCGTTGTATCAATTCCGCACAGGCATTGGCGCACAGTTGTACCAATGCATTCTGTCTTTATCACCCTTGGGGGCTGCATGAACCTGCACGAGTATCAGGCGAAGGAAGTTTTTGCGCGTTACGGAATCCCGGTGCCGCAGGGCGGCTTGGCGACCAGTCCGGAGCAGGCACGCGCGGTCGCCAAGCAGCTCGGCACCGAGAAGGTGGTGGTCAAGGCGCAGGTGCATGCCGGTGGTCGCGGCAAGGCCGGCGGCGTGAAGCTGGTCAGCGGCGCCGATGCCGCC
>CAYPJK010000417.1:0-3058 GCA_964411025.1 uncultured Nevskia sp. | reverse complement strand
CAGAGCCAGAAGCCGGCGATCAGTTCCTTGGTTTCCGCGAACGGGCCGTCGATCACCGTTCGCGCCGAGCCGTTGAAGCGCACGCGCACGCCCTTCGCGCTGGGGTGCAGGCCCTCACCGGCCAGCATCACGCCGGCCTTGACCAGCTCTTCGTTGTAGCGGCCCATCTCGGTCAGCAACTGCTCGCTCGGCATGACGCCGGCTTCCGAATCGGCATCCGCCTTGATGATCACCATGAATCGCATGTCCAAGCTCCTGTGGGGTCGGGCAACGCCGGGAATGGGCGCTGTACAGGGACGACGAATCAGATGGCCCGGAATCGACAGCGGTCGCGAACTATTTTCGGGCTTTCCGACAAGTCCATGATCGGTCGCGATTTATTGTTGGCACGCCAACCTTGTGACAGCGCCTTGCTAGGCTTCGCCGATGAAACCACCCGCCCGACGATCGCCCCTTCGCGCCGCCAGCGCCCCGCCCCGTCACGGACTGGCGCGGGTGCTGTCGAAGCTCGGCGTCTGCTCGCGCAGCCAGGCCGAAAGCGCGATCCGCGACGGCCGGGTGACGGTCAACGGCCGCATCGAGCGCAATCCGGAACGGCCGAGCGACGCGGCGCGCGACAAGATCACGCTCGACGGTCAGCCGGTGGCCGCCGCCGCCAAGCGCTACATCGCCGTCAACAAGCCGCGTGGCATCGTCGTGACGGCGGCCGACGAGCGCGGCCGCGACACCATCTACGCGCTGCTGGCCGACGCCGGGCTGCCGTGGCTCGGCCCGGTCGGCCGGCTCGACAAGGCCAGCGAAGGCCTGCTGCTGCTGTCCAACGACACCGGCTGGGCGGCCGGCATCACCGAGCCTTCAGGCGCGCTTGAAAAGACCTATCACGTGCAGGTCGCCGGGCTTCCCGATGCGGCGGCGCTGGCGGCGATGGAAGCCGGCATCATCGATCAAGGCGAGCGGCTGGCCGCCCGCCGCGCGACGCTGCTGCGCAGCGGCGACAAGAACGCCTGGCTGGAGGTGGTGCTCGACGAAGGCCGCAACCGCCATATCCGGCGGCTGCTCGACGCGCTCGGCCACGACACCCTGCGGCTGCTGCGGGTGTCGATCGGCCGCCTGGCGCTGGGCACGCTGGCCAAGGGCGCCTGGCGCGATCTCACGGCCGAAGAAGTGGCCGCGCTGCGCCAGCCGTAGCGCGGGTCGCAACCGGCCCTACGAAGCCATCAGGACCGCCGCGGCCGCTTGGGCGCCGCGAGCCCCTGGGTGATCGCCTCGAAAGCCTGGTCAACGGTGTCGACCATCAGCAGCCCATCGGCATCGGCCCGGGAGATCAGGCCGCGCTCGACGAGGCGGTCGAAGTTCACCAGCCCGTCCCAGAATTCGCGGCCGAACAGCACCACCGGCATCGGCCGGGCCTTGCCGGTCTGGGTCAGGGTCAGGGCCTCGAACAGCTCGTCGAGCGTGCCGAAGCCGCCGGGAAACACGACGAACGCTTCCGCCACGTTCATGAACCAGAACTTGCGCATGAAGAAGTAGTGGAACTCGAACGAGTGATCGTCCTTCACGAACGGGTTCACGTGCTGCTCGAACGGCAGCGAGATGTTGAAGCCGATGTTCAGGTTGCGATCGACCCGGGCACCGCCCTCATGCGCCGCTTCCATGATCCCCGGGCCGCCGCCGGTGCACAGGAAATAGCGCTCGTGCGGTGCATGGCTGTCGAGCGTCCAGCGGGCGAAGCGCTCGGCCAGGTCGGCTGCCAGCGCGTAGTAGTCCGGCGTCGAAGTCTTGCCCGGTGCCGGCTGCAGCCGGCGGGTGCGCGCCGAGCCGAACATGATGATCGCCCGCTTGACGCCGGCGGCTTCCAGACGCGCCTTCGGCTCCAGGTATTCGCAGAGGATGCGCACGCTGCGCGCCTCGTCGCCGAGCAGGAAATCCTGGTTGGTGTAGGCCTTGGTCATGCGTCGCGGGTCCTGGAGGGTCTGCGGGATCGGCAGCACCGGCAACGATACCCAAATTGCTTGCCGTGACGCGGCGGCAAGCCGGTCCGACCTCAGGGCAGTGCCGGCTTCGGCGCCTTGTGCTCGGGGAACAGGTTCTCCTCGAGCAGCGCGCACAGGATGTGGATGATCAGGATGTGGCACTCCTGGATGCGCGGCGTATGCATCGACGGCACGCACAGCGCGTGTTCGGCGATGTCGCGGGCACGGCCACCGGCACCGCACAGCGCGATGCGGGTGATGCCGCGCTGCGCCGCCGACTCGAACGCCTTCAGCACGTTCTTCGAGTTGCCCGAGGTGGTGATGCCGATGAACAGGTCGCCGGGCTGGCCCAGCGCCTCGATCTGGCGGGCGAACAGGTACTCGTAGCCGTAGTCGTTGCCGATCGCCGTCATGCCCGAGGTATCGGTGGACAGCGAGATTGCCGGCAGGCCGGGCCGGTCGTACTCGAAGCGCGCCACCAGTTCCGCCGCCAGATGCTGGGCATCGGCCGCCGAGCCGCCGTTGCCGCCGACCAGCACCTTGTTGCCGCGCCGGAATGCCTCGATGCACAGCCGGACCACCGCCCCGATCGCATCGAGCAGCGCGGTGTCGGCCAGCAGCGCCTGCTTGACCGCGATCGAATCGGCGACGTACGCAGCGATCGCATCGCGGCTCACCGGGATGCGGTTCGGGAAAGCGGCATCGGCCGGCGTCGCAGGATCGAGGTGCAGGTTCATCGGCTGGGTCAGGGCTCGGATCGGGACCGGATTGTAAGGCGGTGCCGTGTCGCCACTGCCGCGCCGGATGAGTGGATAGTGGGACGGTCGCCGAAGGTTTCAACGCGGCTTGAAAGGCAGTGCCGCGTCCGCAGCTTGCCAGCATCCCGGCGCGATGGCGCCCCTGATCCCACCGAGGTTCCTCGATGCGAATGGAAAAATTCACCAGCCGTTTCCAGCAGGCGCTCGCCGATGCGCAGAGCCTCGCCGTCGGCCGCGACCATAACCAGATCGATCCCGCGCATGTGCTGCAGGCACTGCTCGACCAGGACGGCGGCTCGACCTTGCCGCTGCTGGCGCAGAGCGGCG
>CAYPJK010000416.1:0-3071 GCA_964411025.1 uncultured Nevskia sp. | reverse complement strand
TTGCGCACCAGGAACACGATCGTCGAGGTGTACGGCGAAGAGTTGTTCGGCAACCGCTTCTGCCAGTCGGCCGGCAGCAGGCCGCCCTTCTCGGCGATCGAATCGATGTCGTAGGCCAGCGCCAGGGTCACCACGTCGGCTTCCAGGCCATCGATCACCGCGCGCGCCTGCTTTCCGGAGCCGCCGTGCGAGGCCTGGATGCGGGTGCTCTTGCCGGTCTTGGCTTTCCAGTCCGCTGAAAACTGCGCGTTGACGTCCTTGTACAGCTCCCGGGTCGGGTCGTAGCTGACGTTGAGCAGATCGGCGTGGGCGATCGCCGCGACGCCGGTCAGGGCGGCGGCCAGCACCGGGCGGGAGAAACGGGACAGCAGCGGACGGAGGTTCATGCGCAGAACGGAAGGCGTGGGAAGGAATGCAGCGAGCGAATTATTGGCGAGGGACTATGGAACGTAAAAGACTTACAAGAATGTTTGAAATTCCGTAGATGAATAAAAACGGGCCGTCCCGGTGTGTCGAATGGAGAATCGAGGAATAAAAAATCTGGTTTATATCGCCAATGCCATCTTTGATTAGTCGAATACGATATTTAAAATTTTGTTTTTAGATCGCTAATGTGTGGCGGCCCGGATTGTCCGAGTTTCCTTCGACCACGCACGACGATGAACCACAACAACATTCCTTCTTCCCGTACCGCGCCTGCTGCGGTCGACGCCGCTGCGCCGCGTCCTCTTCGCCGCCGGCCATTCGGCAGCGTCGCCTCGATCACCGCGCTGTTCCTGCTCGGCGCCCAGGCCCATGCGCAGACGGCGGCGCAGGAATCACCAGCAAAGGCGGTGCCGTCGGCCGAGGCGGCCGTCGAACTGGCGCAGGCCGGCCCGGCCGGCACCGAAGTGGCGCAGGCCAACACGCCGGTCAGCACCGCTGCGGTGCTGGAGGAAGTGCAGGTCACGGCCCGGCGCAAGACCGAGAACGTGCAGAAGGTGCCGATCGCGGTGTCGGTCGTTGGCGGCGATTTCCTCAATGAAACCGGTGGCTTCAACGTCAACCGCATCAAGGAAGTGCTGCCGACGGTGCAGTTCTACTCGACCAATCCGCGCAACTCCGCGCTGAACATCCGCGGTCTCGGTGCGCCGTATGGCCTGACCAATGACGGCATCGAGCAGGGCGTCGGCCTGTACATCGACGGCGTCTACTTCGCCCGCCCGGCGGCCGCGACGCTCGACTTCATCGACGTCGACCAGATCGAAGTGCTCCGGGGTCCGCAGGGCACGCTGTACGGCAAGAACACCACGGCCGGCGCGATCAACGTGACCACCAAGAAGCCGAGCTTCACGCCGGGCTCGACGGTGGAACTCTCGTACGGCAACTACGGCTTCCTGCAGGCCAAGGCCTCGCTGACGGGCCCGCTGACCGATGACATTGCTGCCCGCATCTCGTTCTCGGGGACCCAGCGCGACGGCTTCATCTACAACGTCCGCACCCAGGACGACGTCAACGACCTCAGCAACCTCGGCATCCGCGGCCAGTTCCTTTACAACGTGCTCGACAACCTGAGCCTGACCCTGGCCGGCGACTGGACCCGCCAGCGGCCGGAGGGCTACACCCAGGTGATCGCCGGCGTCACGCCGACCCTGCGCGCGTCGAACCGTCAGTACGCGGCGATCGCCGCATCGCTGAACTACACGCCGCCGAGCTTCAACGCCTTCGACCGCGTCACCGATGTCGATTCGCCGATCCGCTCGTACCAGGATCTCGGCGGCGGCTCGCTGACCGCCGACTGGAACACCGGTTACGGCAAGTTCACCTCGATCACCGCCTACCGCATCTGGGACTGGGACCCGTCGAACGACCGCGATTTCACTGGCCTGCCGGTCAACACCGTGTCGGCGGCGACCTCGTACCAGAAGCAGTGGTCGCAGGAATTCCGCTTCAACGGCGACATCACCCGGGAACTGAACTACGTGGTGGGCCTGTTCGGCTTCCACCAGACCATCAAGTCGAACCCGATCCAGACCACCGCGCTCGGCTCGGCCGCGTCGCGCTGGCTGCTGGCCGGCACCGCCAACGCTGACAACAGCGCACTGCTCGATGGCCTGACCCAGCGGCTCAGCGTCGATTCGCTGTTCGACAGCGCCGCGCTGTTCGGCCAGCTGGAATGGACGGTCACCGACCAGATTCGCGTGCTGCCCGGCATCCGCCTGAACTACGACCGCAAGAAGGTCGACTACGACGCGCAGGTCACCGGCGGCCAGGACACCTCTGGCAATCCGAGCCTGCGCGCGGTGCAGCTGGCGCAGCTGCCGGCGCAGGCCTACGCGGCGGATATCGACGACACCAACGTCTCCGGCCAGATCACGATCGCCTACAACCCGATCGAGAACGTCGACACCTACGCCACCTACTCGCGCAGCTTCAAGACCGTCGGCCTGAACACCGCCGGCCTGCCGACCGATGCCAACGGCAATGCCGTGCTGTCGCTGGCCACCGTCAAGCCGGAAGACGTCAGCCACTACGAGGTGGGCGTCAAGGCGCGTCCGTCCCGTCGCGTCAATGTCAGCCTGTCGCTGTTCAACACCGACATCGACGACTTCCAGGCACAGGTCAACAACAATGCCGCCGGCGTCGCCCGCGGCTACCTGGCCAACGCCGACAAGGTGCGCGTACGTGGCGTGGAGTTCGACAGCAACGGCCGCTTCGGCGAGCACTTCAGCGCCTATGCCTCGCTGGCCTATACCGACGGCAAGTACCGCCGCTTCACCGATGCGCCTGCGCCGCTGGAAGGCACCGGCGGCCCGGCTGCGGTCGATGCCTCGGGCAAGCGCCTGCCGGGCATCTCGAAGTTCGCCACCAGTTTCGGCGGCGAGTTCTTCACGCCGGTGGTGTTCCTGAAGCGCGATGGCGACTTCTTCGTCGGCCTCGACGGCAGCTATCGCTCGGGCTTCTCGTCGTCGGCCTCGCCGTCGACCGTGCTGAATGTCGAGGGCTACGAGCTGTTCAACGCCCGCATCGGCTTCCGCAGCACCAACGGCTGGGATCTGTGGTTCTGGAGCCGCAACGTGTTCGACAAGAAC
>CAYPJK010000415.1:0-3076 GCA_964411025.1 uncultured Nevskia sp. | reverse complement strand
ACCCGCTGGCTGTAGTGCTGGATGCCGACGGCCTGAACACCCGGCAGATGCAGGCCATCGCCCGCGAATTCAACCTGTCGGAAACGGTGTTCGTGCTGAAGGCGACATCCCCGGGTGCGGCATTCCGCATCCGCATCTTCACACCGGACGTGGAGATGCCGTTCGCGGGACATCCCACGGTCGGCACCGCTTGTGTGCTCGCGGAGCTGGGGCTGGCACCGCAGGGTGAGGACGTACGATTTGTACTGGAGGAGAACGTCGGCCCGGTGCCGGTGCGGGTACGGCGAGAGGCCGGGCGCGCACCTTACGCAGAGCTGACCACGGCGGTCCTGCCGCAGCGTGGGCAGGCGCCATGGCCGTCGAATGCAGTGATCGCGGCGATGCTGGGGCTGCACGAGGGGGACATCGGCGAGGTGGTCACGGTGAGCTGCGGCGTGCCCTACCTGCTGGTGCCGCTCAGAACGCCGGAGCTGCTCGCGGGCATTGAGTTGAACGTGGCCTTGTGGCGCGAGCATCTGCACGGATGCTGGGCACATCACGTCTATGTGACGGCACAGGGTTACGAGGGCGAGATTCGCGCGCGGATGTTCGCGCCGGGTTCCGGGGTGATCGAGGACCCGGCCACCGGCTCGGCGGCGGTGGCGCTGGCCGGGCGGATGGCGCTGGAGTCGACGATCGAGAACGGCACGCTGCGCGCGGTGATCCATCAAGGGCTGGAGTTGGGTCGGCCGAGCGTGCTGCACATCGAGGCTGATCGCGTGGGCGGTGCGGTGAGCGCCGTCCGGGTGGGTGGCCACAGCGTGGCGGTGCTGTCGGGCAGCCTGCGGGTCTGAGCGTGGCGACTGTCACCAAGCTGCGCATAGGCCGCCGCTATACTCCGGCAACCCCCGAGCACCTGCCATCGGGACCCCGCTCACGGAGATGCACGCGATGACCGATTCATTCCGCCGCCTTGCCCGGCTGGACGAGGAGTTCCCTGGCCTGCTGGCAGCGTTCAAGCCGGCCCTGAAGGGCTTGATTCCGGACGACATCAACTTCACCGAAGATTCGTACGACGAGCTGTTCATCATCCTTGCGGTCGCTGCGTACTACGCACGCGATCCGAAGCTTCGCAAGCAGTCGGCCAACCGCACCGGCGGCAATCCGAAGCTGGTCAGCGTGGTGATGGACGAAGGTCCGCAGGACAAGGATCTGGCGCTGGTCGACCGCATTCTCGACCGCATCGCGCCGTATGTACCGGTGAGTGTGCTGCTGGCCTCGCTGAAGACCATGCGCGCCAATCAGGACGAACTGTTCAAGGCTTACCACCAGGGCATCGAGCGGATCACGTCCGACCTGTTCCGGATCGCCGCCGGCTTCGCGCCGAACACCGCCTGCCCGGCGGCGCTGGTCAAGTGGGCATCGGGCCCGCTGCGCGCCGAGATCTACGAGCAGCTGCACAAGAACTGATCGCGGCAGCCGAATCAAAAAGCGGCCGGTCATTCGAAATGACCGGCCGCTTTTTTGTTGCGCGGGTCGCCGCCCGAAGCAGCGCCCGCACCGTTCCGCCGGGCGACTTACTGGCTGCCCTTGGCGCCGGCTTCGACGTTGACCGAGGCATCGACCTTGGCGTTGGCGGCGTTGGCCGCCGCGCCGGCAGCGGCGTTGACACCAGCGCCTGCCGCACCGCCAACCGCGTGAACCGTCGACCCGACCGCCGCCTTGGTGCCAACCGCTGCATCCTTCGCAACCCCGGCACCGGCCTTCGCCGTGTTACCCACGACACCTGCCGTGCCCTTGACGGCATCGCCGGCAACGCCGGCCGTACCCTTCACGGCGCCGCCAACGGCGCCTGCGGTGCCCTTCACGGCCTTGCCGAGACCCAAGCCGAGGCCAACGCCGGCCTTCGCGCCCGCCTTGCCCGCTTCGACGCCGGCCGCGGCGTCGGCCTTGGCGTCGACGGCTGCCTGGCTGGCGGCCGCAGCATCCGCCTGCCCGGCGGCGGCGGCCTTGCCCGCAGCGGCCTCAGCCTTGAGCTTGGCATTGGCGGCCGCGGCCGCTTCGGCATCCAGTTTGGCCCTGGCGGCGGCATCGACATTGGTGTTGAGCGCGCCGGCATTGACGCCCACGCCAACGCCGGCACCGGCGTCGAGACCGAGCGCCAGCGACGGGCCGGCAGCGGCGGTGAACAGGGTGGCGAGGATCGTGGCGGGGATCAGTTTGCGGTTCATCGGATGACTCCAAACGTGGGACCAACTGCTGGTGGAGAATGTCGGCATGGCCTTGCTGGCCTGAATTCGACCTGCGCAGAATGCATCAGCGCATCTGAACACGTCATGAATGCGGCGTCAGGCCAGCATTCGCTCCTGTCATCGGATTTCGCTGCCCCGCCTCTTCCCGCTTCCGACCATGCCGTCCATCCCGGAAATGCCCGTGAATCCCGACAGCTCCCGTTGCTGGGCCGAGCACTGGATCGCCGCGTGGAATGCGCGGGACGTCGAAGCCGTGCTGGCGCTATTCGCCGACGACTGCCGGTTTCACAGTCCCAAGGCGGCGACCCTCACGGGCCGCGGCACGGTGTCGGGAAAGACGGCATTGCGCGATTACTGGACGCGCGCGGTCGCCGCAATCAGCCAACTTCACTTCGAACTCGAATCAGCGCACTGGGATGGTCACGGCCGGACGCTGCTGATCCGTTATCGCGCGCGGCTGGGCGGACCTGCCGTGATCGCGGCCGAGGTATTCGACTTCAATCCGGATGGCCGCGTGCTGCGCGGCACGGCACTGTATGGCGCGCCGGCCGACTGAGGTTCCGGTACCGCGGCGGCGATCTGCACGCGAACCGGCCGCCGATCTGGAGGCTGCCGAAGCCGCCCGCCGTGCCATCCTGTCGGCCATCGAGCGGATACCGGCCGGGCGGGTCAGCACCTACGGGCAGATCGCCTGGATCGCCGGCTATCCGGGTCGCGCCCGCCTCGTCGGCCGGGTGCTGGGTGGCATGCTTGACGCCGGCTCGACGACGCCATGGCATCGGGTGATCAATGCCTGCGGGCAGATTTCCTTGCCCGCCTTCAGCGACGCCCATCGGGAACAGAAA
>CAYPJK010000414.1:0-3089 GCA_964411025.1 uncultured Nevskia sp. | reverse complement strand
GACGGTCAATGTTGCCGAAAACTCATCGGCAGTGACGACGGTGACAGCGACTGAGCGCAGGCCGCCGTCAGTGCCGCGCCGGCAGCTGATCAGGCTGACCAGCACCTCGTCGCCGCCATCCACCTCCAGCGCTGCTGCCAGCTCGGCCGGCAGGGTGATGTGGCCGTTCTTGATCGCGTACTCGGCGTAGGCACAGCGGAAGTTCGCCAGTTCGGTGTTGGCGATCAGGCAGGGCGCACCGGCGGCCGGCTTGCCGACGAACACGGTCAGCACCTGGGCGCGACGGATGCTGCGGATGTCCTCCAGCGGCGCCTCGACACTCGGGCCACCGTCGAAAATGTCGATGTAGCCCTGGTAGCGAAAACCTTCCTGCTCCAGCAGGTGCAGCGCCGGCGCGGTTTCCGGATGCACCTGGCCCATCACGGCGCGCGCGGCCTCCGGCAGCAGCACCGTGTAGATCGGATGCGGCGGCATCAGTTCGGCGATGAAAGCCTTGTTGCCGGTGCCGACGATGTGCTCGGCATGCGCGTAGTCGACGGTGAAGAAGTGCCGGCCCAGCCCTTCCCAGAATGGCGAGCGGCCCTGCGCGTCGGACACGCCGCGCATCTCGGCGATCACCTTCTTCGCGAAGCGCTGCGGATGGTGCGCCATGAACAGGAACCGGCACTTCGACAGCAGCTTGCCGGCGCCGAGGCCGCGGAAATCCGGCCGCAGGTACAGCGAGCACAGCACGCTGCTGCCGGTCAGGTCGTTCGACAGGTAAAGCGTCGGCACGCTGTTGTAGATGCCCAGCTCGCGCGAGGCATGCACGGCGAGGCCGACCCGGTAGTTGTAGAAGGCCTCGTCCAGCCCGCAGGCCGCCTCGATCGCGCAGGCGGCGCCGATGTCGCCGGTGTCGGTCTCTTCCATCACGAACAGGTAGCGCTGGTGGCCGGGCGTGTGGACATCGGCTGCGAACGAGGCTTCGCTGAGCGCGATCTTGGCGGCCAGGAATTCCGGCACCGGCGGCAGCGAGGTAAAGCCGGCGCCGGCGTTGCGCGCCATGTCGAGCAGGGCGGGCAGGTCGTCGCTGCGGATCGGGCGGATGATTTTCATGACACCGGGCAAGGCGACGCGGACTGCGTGGGCCGATGATGACCGGAAAGCGTGGCGGTGGGTCGGGTGTCGCGATCAGCCCCAGCTACGACTCCCGTCAGCCAGTCCGAGCAACAGCCGTGCCGACAGCCGGGCGCGCTCGGCGAGGCTCGACCAGCGCATCCATTCGCGGTCCGAGTGGATGTCGCCGCCGACGACCCCGAGGTTGTCGACATTGGCCAGCCCCGCCGCGGCCAGATTGTTGCCATCACAGCAGCCGCCGGTCGGGCGGAATTCCAGCGCAAGGCCATCGGCGCGTCCGCTTTCGGCCAGCAGCGCCTGCAGCCGCGCGGTGCCGGCGCTGATCACCTTCGGCGGCCGCGTGAAGGCACCGTGGCGGCTGACGCGGAAGCCGTCGCGGTCATTCGCGCGGGTCAGCAGGCGGTCGAGCTGCTCCTCGAGCCAGCACTGATCGTCCGGCACCGAGGTGCGGACATTGAACTTCAGCACCGCCCGATCCGGAACGATGTTCAGCGCGCCGCCACCGTGCGTGTAGCCGAGATTGATCGTCAGGCCCTCGCGCTGGCCGTTGAGCCGGTGCAGCGCCAGCGCCAGTTCGGCGGCGAGCGCGATGGCATTGCGGCCATCCTCGGGATTGCGGCCGGCATGGGCGGCGCGGCCTTCGATCACGAGGTCGAAATTGCCGCTGCCCTTGCGCGCCGAGGCAAGGCCGCCGTCCGGATACGCCGGCTCGAAGATCAGACCGAAGTGGTTGCGCGCCGCCGCTTCGGCCAGCAGCGGCGCCGAGCCGGTGCTGCCGATCTCCTCGTCCGGATTCATCAGCACTTCCCAGCCGATGCGCTCGCGATGCGGGCTGCGCTCCAGCGCGCCGAGTACCAGCGCCAGCACCAGCAGGCCACCTTTCAGATCGGCGACGCCGGGGCCGTTCAGATAGTCGTCGTCGACCCAGCGCGCCTGCTGGAACGGGTGCGCCGGCCCGAACACGGTATCGAGATGGCCGCCGAGAAAGACCTGCAGCGGCGCCTCCGGTCGCTGCCGTAGCCGCAGCGCAT
This sequence comes from uncultured Nevskia sp., assembly GCA_964411025.1. Taxonomy (GTDB): domain Bacteria; phylum Pseudomonadota; class Gammaproteobacteria; order Nevskiales; family Nevskiaceae; genus Nevskia. The sequence continues at coordinate 942 of CAYPJK010000414.1, read as the reverse complement.
GGCCGATCGGCCGCTGCACGCGCACGCCGCGATCGTCGGTGCCGGTGAAGGACGGTAGCGCAATACGCTCGACCTGTGCTTCGAGTGGTGCCAGCAACGCCGCCAGTCGATCGGCAGTGGCATCGACGCCGGCCGGGTTGAAGCTGCCGGAGTTCCGGTTCGACAGCGCCACCAGCTCGTCGCGCAAGGCCGCCGCAGCCGCGTCGATCCAGGTCAGCGGATCGGCGACCGGCCCGACGGAGGACAGCAGGCGCGTGACAGGGCTCCACATGGCTCGAGTGTAGCGGCCGGGATGGCGACCGCCCACGGATTGTCATCGCGCCGTCGCCGGCCGGTCATCCGCAGCTGAGACGCTCCGCGCACATCCAAATCCTTTCATGGGGAGTGCGCATGTCCAGTCATGTGATCCGGGGTCTGATCGCGTCGGCCGCGCTGCTGACGGCGTCGGCGGCGTTGGCGCAGGTGGCCAGCGGGGTCGTCATCAGCCAGTTCGCGGTGCGCGGGCCGATCGGCGGCAACGACGAGTTCGTCGAACTGTTCAATCCGACGACCGGGCCGATTGCCATCGGCGGCTGGACCTTGCAGGGCTGCGCCAATGGCTCGCCGGGCACGGCGTCGGTGCGCGCCACCGTGCCGGCCGGCACCGTGCTCGCCGCCGGGCAGTACTACCTGTTCGCGAACACCGCCGCGTCCGGCTATTCGCTCGGCGTCACGCCGGATGTGACGTATTCGACCGGCTTCACCGATTTCTCGGCGACCGGCTTCTCCGGCATCCGCTTGGTTGCCAGCAGCACGGTCACGGCCGGCTCGGCCGCGTGTCACAGGAGCTCGTCGAGCTCTCGCCGGTGCCTGTGTTCGTCGTCAAGCGCACGAAGGAGAGCACGCGGGCGGCCTAGGAGCGGGGCACCGTCGCACCGTTCTGGAAGGCCTCTCGCGAGCCTC
>CAYPJK010000413.1:0-3093 GCA_964411025.1 uncultured Nevskia sp. | reverse complement strand
GGCGGGCCAGCCGGTCGTGATCGCCGGCGCGCAGCGGGTGCAGGTGGTGGTGGCTGTCGAGATCGCAGTTGGCCATCCAGTCGCGCAGCGTCGGCACCGGCGTCGGGCCTTCGCGCAGCATCACCAGTTCCACTGGCGTGCGCAGCAGCGTCCGGCGCAGCACGCCCGGCAGCGGGCTGTCGACCGGGCGCAGGCTCGGATCAGCGACGATCAGCACCCGGTCGGCCTGGCGCATGCAGCGCTCGCTCCAGGCATCGCCGCCCGGCGTGCCGACGTACAGCAGGCGATGGCCGCCCTGTTCGCGTTCGGCCAGCCATTGGATCAGTCGCGCGTGGCCCGGCCCGCCGCTGAGCGGGGTCTGCGCTGCGCCGGCCCCGAGCGCTGCATCGACGCGGCGCGCATCCAGCCATTCCGGCGTTTCGCCCTGACGGCGGAAAGCCGCTTCCAGCCGTTCCAGGAAGCCGGCCAGCGGCACCGACGGCCCGGCCGGCATGATCGCCAGCGCCGGCCGCGATGGCGGCCGCGGCCCGGCGACGGTGCTCAGGTTGTGGCGCAGGCGCTGAATCAGCACGCGGGTAATCGCCATCAGTGCCGACGGGTGCTGCTGGATGAAGGCCAGCAGCGCGTCGCGCTCGATGCGCAGCAGCAGGCTGTCGCGCAGCGCATAGACCTCGCCGCTGCGCGGCTCGTCGGTCATCACGCTGATTTCGCCGATCGGCTCCAGCCGCGAGATGTCGCCGGCCACCGTGCCGTCGCCCCGATGGGCGCGCAGGCGGCCACTGGCGACGATGTACAGGCAGTCCGCCGGGCCGCCGGCGGCAAACAGCTGCTGGCCACCGGCCACCGGAACGATGCGACAGACGCTGCCCAGCCGGCGGATGGCGGCGGCTTCGAGACCGGCGAATAGCCCGCATTGCGACAGGATCTCGACGACGTCCATGGCGATCGGCAACGAAAAGTGAGCGTTTGCAAGCCTACCGTCTGTCGCCGCCGACCGGGGCACGGCTGGCCCGGCGCGGGGTCGTCGCGTGATCCGGCGGGTTCGTCGGCTGTCGTGAAGGCGCGGCGGGATGGCGCGGCACAATGCAGCCTTTCTGTTCACCTGTACGCGCCATGCACGCCCCCGACCGCTACCGCCCGACCGAACGCTTCGGTGACCGGGTCGATGACTACCGCCGCTATCGCCCCGGCTACCCGGTGGCGCTGACCCGCTGGCTGATGGCGGAAGCCGGCTTGCAGCCGGGCGATACCGTGGCCGACATCGGTTCCGGCACCGGCCTGCTGAGCCGCGACCTGCTGGCGGCCGGTCTTCGAGTGCAGGCCGTGGAGCCGAATGCGGCGATGCGCGCGGCGGCCGAGGCCGACCTCGGCCGCCAGCCTGGCTTTGTCAGTGTTGCCGGTACCGCCGAGGCCACCCGCTTGGCGGCCGCGTCCGTCAGCCTGGTGACGGCGGCGCAGGCCTACCACTGGTTCGAGCCGGAGGCGGCGCGGGCCGAAAGCCTGCGGATTCTCCGGCCGGGCGGCCACGCGGCGCTGATCTGGAACGTGCGGCGCATCGACAGCCGCTTTGCCGAAGCCTACGAAACGCTGCTGATGGCGCGCTGCCCGGACTACGCGGCCGGCCAGCCGCATCAGGCCTCGACCGAGGAAATCGCCCGCTATTTCGGCGCGTCGTCCACCCGGCCGGTCAGCTTCGACTATCAGCAACGGTTCGATTTCGATGGCCTGAAAGGCCGGCTGCTGTCGTCGTCCTACACGCCGCCGGCCGGCGATCCGGCACGCGAGCCGCTGCTGGAGGCGCTGCGCAGCCTGTTCGACCAGCACCAGCAGGACGGTCAGGTGGCGTTCGGCTACGACACCCGCGCGTGGATCGCCCGGCTCAGGCCCTGACAGCCGCCGGATCGGCGTGCAGCTGCAGCAGCCGCTCGCGCAGCCAGCGATTGCCCGGATCCTGATGCTGGCGGGTATGCCAGAACAGATTGATGGCGATGTCCGGCAAGGTGGCGGGATGCGGCCGCGCCACCAGCCCGAACGGCGCAGTGACCGTTTCGGCGAAGCGCGCCGGCACCGTCGCGATCATGTCGCTGGCCGCCAGGATGTGGCCGACGGCGACGAAATGCGGCACCCGCAGCCGCACCCGGCGCGCGATCTTCTGGCGGTCCAGCAGCGCATCGACGCGGCCGTGGCCGGTGCCGGCCGACATCACCACCACATGCTCGGCGGCGGCGAAGGCGTCGAGCGTCAGCGGTGCGCGGCTCAGCGGATGGTCACGGCGCATCAGGCAGACATAGCGCTGTGAGAACAGCGGTCGCTGGAAGAATGCCGCCTTGAGCTGCGGCAGCAGGCCGATCGCCAGATCGACCTGGCCCGCCTCCATCGCATCGCGCAGGTTGATCGCCGTGTTGCGCACCGTGCTGATGGTCAGCTGCGGCGCTTCGCGGCTCAGCATCTCCATCAGCGCCGGCAGGAAATAGATCTCGCCGATATCGGTCATGCCGATCGTGAACGCGCGATCGGCGGTCGCCGGGTCGAATGCGGCGCGCTGGTTCACCGCCCGGTGCAGCAGGCTCAGGGCATTGGCCACCGGCTCGGCCAGCGCCTCCGCGAACGGCGTCGGCTCCATGCCGCGCGAGGTGCGCCGGAACAGCTCGTCGCCGAGCAGCCGGCGCAGCCGCCCGAGCGCATTGCTGACCGCCGGCTGCGTCAGCCCCAGCGATTCGGCAGCCCGGGAGACGCGGCGTTCGGCCATCAGCTGACGAAAGACAACCAGCAGGTTCAAGTCGATCTGGTGCAGGTCCATGGTCGTGCCATCAATCACGAACATGATGTTACGTATTCAGAACATTCTATTGGTTGATAACGCAAGCGCCGTGATGATGGTGCCGCTGCCCGCTTCTGCGCCCTGAACTCGCCCCGCTCCGCCGATGACCGACGCCCGCCGCGCCTATTACGACCGCATTGCCGCCCACGGCCTGACGCCGCTCTGGGAAGTGCTCGGCGCGCTGGTGCCGCCATCGCCGCGCTCGCCGGTGCGGCCGGCGATCTGGCGCTATGCCGAGTTGCGCGAGCAGGTCATGGAAGCGGGGCGGCTGA
>CAYPJK010000412.1:0-3096 GCA_964411025.1 uncultured Nevskia sp. | reverse complement strand
GAACAGCACGCAGGTGCGCCGGTCATTCCAGTCCAGGATCCGCGAGAACACTTCGGCGCCGATCACCACCGCGCATTTGTGCTGGCCGCAAGCCACCAGCTTGTCGGCGATCGCCAGGCCGTAGACGAATCCAGTGCAGACCGCCTGCACGTCGAAGGCCGCGCCCCGGGTGACGCCGAGCTTGGCCTGCACCAGACAGGCCGTCGACGGAAACACCATGTCCGGCGTCGTGGTGGCAACGATGATCAGGTCGATGTCGTCGGCGGTGACGCCGGCCGACGACATCGCCGCACGCGCGGCGTGCAGCGCGAGATCACTGGTCAGTTCATCGTCGGCCGCCACATGACGGGCTTCGATGCCGGTCCGGCTGACGATCCAGTCGTCGCTGGTGTCGATCCGGCCCTCGAGTTCCCGGTTGGTGACGATGCGCTTGGGCAGGTAGCTGCCGGTACCGACGATGCGTGAGTAGGTCATTCCACAATTCTAGTTAATGACAGCCATCCCCGACGACCCTCGGGTGCATCTTCTCCGCGCGGCCGGAACTTCAGTCGAGCTCGATCAGCAGATCGCGGGTGTTCACCGTCGCACCCGGCTGGGCGTGAATGGCCTTGACCCGGCCATCGCGCGGCGCGCCGAGCACGGTTTCCATCTTCATCGCTTCGAGCGCCAGCAGCGGCTCGCCCTTGGTGACCAACTGGCCCTTCTGCACGGCGACGCGCACGACCATGCCCGGCATCGGCGCGCCGACGTGACCGGCGTTGCCTTCTTCCGCCTTCGGCGTCTCGAACGCTGCCTTGGCACCCGCCTTCGGCACGCGCACCTGGCGCGACTGGCCATTCAGCTCGAAGAACAGCTTAACCACGCCGTCGTCTTCGGACTCGGTGCGGCTCTGCAGACGGATCACCAGGGTCTTGCCGGTGTCGATGTCGACGCTGATCTCTTCCTGATCGCGCAGGCCGTAGAAGAAGGTCGGCGTCGGCAGGGTCGAGACATCGCCGTACACCTTGCGGTGCTCGACGAAGTCGCGGAATACCTTTGGATACATCAGGTAGGAAGCGACGTCGGCATCGCTCAGCGCTTCGCCGACCAGGGTTTCGGCATCGGCCTTGGTCTGCACCAGATCGACCGGCGCCATCGAGGCACCGGGACGTCCTTCGAGCGGCGGCTTGCCCTTCAGGATCTTGGCCTGAAGCGCCTTCGGCCAGCCGTCCGGCGGCACGCCGAGCTCGCCCTTGAACAGGGACACCACCGATTCCGGGAAATCGATGTCGCGATCCGGATTGGTGACATCGTCCGGCGTCAGGCCGTTGCCGACCATGAACAGCGCCATGTCGCCCACCACCTTCGAAGTCGGCGTCACCTTGACGATGTCGCCAAACAACTGGTTGACCGCTGCGTAAGCGCGCGAAACCTCCGGCCAGCGCGCCTCCAGACCCAGTGCACGGCCCTGCTCGCGCAGATTGGTGTACTGGCCGCCCGGCATCTCGTGGCGGTAGACGTCGGCGGTGCCGGAACGGATGTCGGCCTCGAACGGCGCGTAGTAGCGGCGCACGCCTTCCCAGTAGTCGGAAATCGACTGCATCGCGTCGAAGTCGACGCCGGGATCGCGCTCCGAACCGGACAATGCCGCCGCGATCGCGCCGAGATTCGGCTGCGAGGTCAGGCCCGACATCGCGTCCATCGCGCCGTCGACGGCATCGCAGCCCGCTTCGATCGCTGCCAGCACGCTGGCCGCCGCGATGCCGCTGGTGTCGTGGGTGTGAAAGTGGATCGGCAGGCTGATTTCCTGCTTCAGCGCCTTGACCAGCTCGCGCGCCGCACGCGGTTTGCAGATGCCGGCCATGTCCTTGATGCCGAGGATGTGCGCGCCAGCCTTTTCGAGCTGCTTGGCCATGTCGACGTAGTACTTGAGGCTGTACTTCGGACGGGCGGCATCGAACAGGTCGCCGGTGTAGCAGATGGTGCCCTCACAGACCGCACCGCTGTCGATCACGGCGTCCATCGCGACCCGCATGTTGTCGACGGCGTTCAGCGAGTCGAACACGCGGAAGATGTCGATGCCGTTCTTCGCCGCCTGGCTCACGAAGTACTGGACGACGTTATCCGGGTAGTTCGTGTAGCCCACCGCGTTGGCCGAACGCAGCAGCATCTGGAACGGGATGTTCGGCACCGCGGCACGCAGGCCGGCCAGCCGCTGCCACGGGTCTTCCTTCAGGAAGCGCATCGCCACGTCGAAGGTCGCCCCGCCCCAGCATTCCAGCGACAGCAGCTGCGGCAGCAGGCGCGCGTAATGTGGCGCGATTTCCAGCATGTCGCGGCTGCGCATGCGCGTGGCGAACAGGCTCTGGTGCGCGTCGCGCATCGTGGTGTCGGTCAGCAGCACCTGCGGCTGTGCCTTGATCCAGTCGGCAAAGCCTTTCGGACCGCGCGCCTTCAGCTCGTCACGCAGACCTTTCGGCGGCGCGGCCAGCAGGTCCAGCTTCGGCTTCAGCGGTGCCGCCAGCACGCCTTCGGGCGCCTTGCGTCCCTTCATCTCCGGATTGCCGTTGACCGCAACATCGCCGATGAAGCGCAGCACCTTGGTGGCGCGATCGCGGCGAGCGGTGAAGCGGAACAGCTCCGGCGTGGTGTCGATGAAGCGCGTCGTGCAATCGCCTGACTTGAACAGCGGATGCAGGATGACGTTCTCGAGGAACTGCAGGTTGGTCGACACGCCACGGATGCGGAACTCGCGCAGCGCGCGGTCCATGCGGGAAATCGCTTCCTGCGCGGTCGGCGCCCAAGCCGTGACCTTCACCAGCAGCGAGTCGTAGAACGGCGTGATCACCGCCCCCGAATACGAGGTGCCGCCGTCCAGACGCAGGCCGAAGCCGGCCGGGCTGCGGTAGGCCAGGATGCGACCGTAGTCCGGCGTGAAGCCGTTCTCCGGATCTTCGGTGGTGACGCGGCACTGCAGCGCGAAGCCGTCGAGCTTCACCTGGTCCTGCGCCGGCAGCAGGCGGTCGGCGGCGCCGATCGCGGCCCCTTCCGAAACGCGGATCTGCGATTTGACGATGTCGACGCCGGTGACCTCTTCGGTGACCGTGTGCTCGACCT
>CAYPJK010000411.1:0-3106 GCA_964411025.1 uncultured Nevskia sp. | reverse complement strand
TGCAGCAGGCGATGAACAACGTGGTGCACCGCTACCACTGGTTCATCCTCGGCTGCGTCAATGTCGCCATCGCCATCATTGCCGGCTATGCCTACCGCTCGGTGGTCGCCGCGCTGCTGCTGCTGATCCCGGTGAACATGTCGAACTTCCTGCTCAACGCCGCGATGTACTCGCTCGGCATCGGTCTCGACATCAACGCCGTCATCGTCGCGGTCATGGGCGTCGGTGTCGGCATCGACTACGGCATCTACCTGCTGTCTCGGATCATCGAGGAGTACCAGGCGCACAACAAGAACTGGGAGAAGGCCATTACCGTGGCGCTCACCACCACCGGCAAGGCCATCATGTTCACGGCAACCATCATGCTGTCGGGTATCCTGCCGTGGTACTTCCTGTCGGAGTTCAAGTTCATGGCCGACATGGGCATGCTGCTGGTGGCCATCATGCTGATCAACATGGTGCTGTCGCTGGTCGTGCTGCCGCTGATCGTCTGGCTCGTGAAGCCGAAGTTCGCCGATAATGAAGATCTGGCGGTGGGCGAGAACATCGACCTGTCGCAGTTCATGACCAAGGAGCCGACGCACGCGAAAGCCTGACGTTGGTCCCGTCCCAGAAGGAGACGCAGTGAGGCGGGAAAAGAGGAATTCGCGAACGTTTTCACTGCTGCTTTCCAGTCTGTTGCTGACGACGCAGCCGCTACACGCCGAGGAAGGCGTGGCAGCGGCTTCGCCGTTTCCGGGCACTGACAACGGCGGCTCCCCGAACGTCGACGCCGCACCGCCTTCAGTGGTGCTGCCGGCCGAGCAGGCGCCGGTACTGCCGCCTGAAGCGGCCGTCGTGCCGCCGCCCGCTGCGGCGATGGTTGCGCCGGCCAATCTCGCGGCCGCTGTTCCGAGTCGCGACGCCCAGGGGCTGGAGTACGAAGCGCACCGCCTGCTGGCGGTGGCCGGCGTGCTGGCCGACGAGCGCAGCATCCCGGTGGCGCATCGGCTTGATCTCTACGTCCGGCAGACCGGTCTCGGTCGCGGCACGGTTGAATCGCTGCAGTACGCGATCGACGATGCGCCGGCGGTGACCGTCGATTTCTCGGCCGAGCTGGCCAAGGCGCTGACCGACAAGGACAGCCCGCTGCGGGTCGCCCGGCTGCCGATTCCCGCGGGTGCCCAGCGCCTGAAGGTGCTGCTGCAGCTCGCCAAGTCGGGCGCTGCCGAAGCCCGCCGGCTCAGCGCCGAGTTCCCGCTGGACCGCGCCAGCGGCCCGGTCGAACTGGCGGCGCTGTTCGACACCGGTACCCTGACTGGCGCCAGCCTGCGGCTGCAGCGCTCGACGGCGCGCACGCCGGGCGAAGGCTCGCTGCTCGGCATCGATTTCGACGGCCTGATCGGCAGTGCCGGCCGCTACCGGCCGGGCGATGACCACGACCCGGCGCTGGGCCATGCGCGCAAGCTGCTGCAGCTGGACGACAGCAGCGGCGCGCTGGTCGAACTGCTGTCGATCGCCGAACGCCGCCGCCTGCCGAACGGCAGCCTGCCGACCTTCGAAGCGCCGTACTGGCTGGAAACCGCCCGGCTGTTGCGCCAGGAGGGGCTGCTTGATCGCGCGCAGCAGATCTGCGACGACCTGTCGCCGCGCCGCGCGATCCGCGCCGACGTCGCCATCGAGCGGCTGGCCCTGGGCGAAGCGCGACTCGCGATCGGCGATCTCGCTGGTGCCGAAAAGCAGCTGACCCTCGCCCAGCCACACCTGCCGGAGTACAGGCTGCCCGATCTCCGCTCCGCGCTCGGCATGCTGCAGCTGGCGCAGAAGCGCTCGCGCGAAGCCACCGCCACGCTCAACACGCGCTCGCCGGAATCGATCGAGGCGTTCCGCTACATGCTGTCGTCCACCGAAGCGGTCCGCGCCACGGCCTACAGCCGCTACAACCTGGCGATCGCGACCCTGCGCAACGGCGACGTGCAGATGGCGCTCAGCTGGCTCGATCTGCTCGGCCGCACGGAAAGCAATGATCCCGAGCTGCTGTCGCTGCGCGACAAGGCCAATCTCGCGCTCGGCTGGCATTTCCTGCAGCAGAAGCAGGGCCGTACGGCGCTCGGCGTGCTCGGCCGGATCCGCAGCGAAGGACTGGCTTCGAACCGCGCGCTGCTCGGCATGGGCTGGGCGCAGCTGGCGCCGGCCGGCGAGCGTCTGAAACGGCCGCAGCTGGGCGACAATTCGGCCCGGTCGACCGACCAGATCAGCGATCTGCCGGCGCCGGTGCGCAATTCGCTGGAGCGCCTGCGGGTGCTGGAGCCGGAGGTCAACGGCAGCTGGCTCGGGCCGAGCAGCTTCGAACGCGACGATCCGCCGAAGGATCGCCGCGAGGGCCTGCAGCGGGCGCTGCAGATCTGGAACGTGCTGGTGGTCCGCGACGAGCGCGATCCCGCCGTCCAGGAAGCCAAGCTGGCCGTGGCCTATGCGCACGATCAACTGCGTGAAGCGGCCGAGGCGCGGATGGCCTACGCGGTGGCGATCGAATCGCTGCGCAAGGTCGATACCGCCATCGACGCAGAAACCGCGTATGCCACCGGCGGCGGGCTGCGGAACACGCTGACGACGATGACCGACCAGGCCGCACTGTTCGGCATGCTCGACCAGCTGCACCTGCCGCCGGAGGAGTCGACCTTCCCGCTGTACGCCAAGCTCGACCGGCTGCAGCAGCGCAATCGCCTGCAGCAGACGCTGACGGAAGCGCGGCAGCGGCTGGAGCAGCCCAGCGAGGCCGGGCCGACGGTTTCGCCGGACCTGTTCACGCGTCTGAACAGCTTCGAGACCTGGCTGAACCGCCAGCGCAGCACCATGGCCAACGAGGCGGAAACGACGATCAAGACCCGTCTGAACGCGCGGCGCACGACCACCCGCGACTACCTGAAGACGGCCCTGCTGTCGCTGGCGCGGCTGGAAGACACGCCGAACCTCGACAGTCGCGGCGCGGTGCCCGAAGCGCCGGCCTGCGAAGGGGCAGGCTGCCCCTGAGCGATCCGGCCCAAACCACGGGCGGCGGATACGAAAAGGCCGGGACGCGCAAGCGTCCCGGCCTTTTTCATGCCGCCGCCGCTGGCTTCAGAGC
>CAYPJK010000410.1:0-3114 GCA_964411025.1 uncultured Nevskia sp. | reverse complement strand
CGATAGGCCGCAATGCACATGATCAGGATGAACACGTTCAGCACCACGATCACCACCCACTGGTAACGCGCGATCACGCGGTTGACCGCTTCCTGCAGGGCGATGGTGCCGGTGGCGAGGCGCACGCGAAACGCCGGGTGATCCTCGCCCACTTCCTTGACGGCGGCGGTTGCCGCCGCGATCGCGGCATCGACCGTCTCCTGCTTGTTGTCCGGGTACCAGAGCGACACGGTGGAGTGCTGCAGGGTGCCGTCGACGACATGGCTGAAGTTCTTGGAACTGGAGCCCATCATCGAGCCGATGGCCGCCGAGGCCACCGCGCGCTCGCGCGGATCGATCATCGACCAGCGCGGATCGCCACCGTTGAACAGGCGGTTCGATTCACGCAGGTAGTCGGTGAACGACAGCGTCGCGCGCGGCGGATTCGGACCCTTTTCCATCAGCTCCTGAAGACGGGTCATCGTCTCGTAGCTGTCAACCGTGTGAGTGGTCCAATCCGCAGACTCCGGGTCCTTGGCCTCCAGCACGATTTCCAGGGTGTTAACGCCGGGGAAGCTGCCGTTGATCGCGCGCACCGACTGGTTGAATGCCGAGTCGTACCACAGCAGGTTGGTGCCTTCGACCGGGTTGCCGATCCGGATCTGCGACGAGGTCCAGACCGCGATCACCGACAGCACCACCACCACCCCCGAGGTCAGCCGCGCACGGCGGCCGTGACTGAGCGCCGCGATGCCACCCAGCAAGGTCTGGATGCGGTGGTGGACGCCGGAGTCCTGACCATGGCCGGTGAGCTGCTGAACGTTCTTCGGCGGCGGCAGGGTGGCCAGCAGCAGCGAGATCAGCACACAGCCGGTCGGAATCAGCCAGACCGCCCACATGCCGCAGAAGATCGCGTGACGGACCATCGCCGGGATCGGCGCGGCCATCACCACGACGATGCCGAGCACGTCGGTGAGGATGCCGAGCACGCTGGGTGCCAACATCACCGTCATCGTGATTTCGGCGGCCTTCACCCGATCCTTCACCTGCCCGCCGAGCGCCGCGAAGATTTCGTAGTAACGCTCGGTGAATTGCACGGAGTGGGAGAACGAACGCGCGGTCAGCAGCAGCGGCACGATCATCAGCAGCGGCTCGATCGAGATGTTCAGCCAGCCGACCAGGCCGAACGCCCAGATCGCCGCCGTGGCGCTGGTGATGATCGGCGTCAGCACGCCGACGACATTGCGCATGTACAGCGCCAGCGCGGCGATCAGCAGCCCCAGCGTGACGCAGAAGATACCGACCATCTGCCATTCGTAGCGGTACACCCAGCCGATCAGGGTCGGCTGGCCGGCGATGAATACCTCGTGGTTGTCGTCGCGGGCAGACTGGGCCAGCGCCTCGACGTACTCGAAGGCCTCGCCGTAATCGATCTTGGCTTCGATGAACGTGGCCATCACGATCGTCGAGCGGTTGTCCTCGGAGATCAGGAAGGTGCGCACGTTCGGCGCGCGGTCGACGCGACGGCGGAACTCGGCGATCTCGTCGGCATTGGCCGGCGGGTGATTGGACATCAGCGGCCGCATGTCGATGCCGTCCGGCGTCGCTTCGGCAAAGCGCGCCTTTTCGGTGGTCACCGACAGGATCTGCTCGTGATCGACCGCCGGTGCCTTGTCGATGTCGCGGGTCATCTGCCAGGTCTTGGCCAGCGTCTTCTCGTTGAAGATGTCGCCGTCCTTGACCCGGATCATCACCATCACCGTCAGCGGGCTGCCGAAGTTCGGGTGCGCCTTGTACACCTGCACGAACGGGTCATCGGTCGGCAGCAGATCGCTGAACACGGTTTCCAGCTTCACCCTCGGCAGACCCGCGGCGAAGAAGACAGTGATGGCACCAAAGACGAGGTACGACAGCTTGCGATGAGCAAGCACCCAATGGGCAAGGCGGGCACGCAACGTGGTCATGAGCAAAAGAATCAGCAGGACGGCCCGCAACGCGGCCGTCGGGAAGTGGATGCAGCGTGTGCGGCTTCAGACCGCGCCAAGGCGTTGCAGCGCGGCCTGGGTCAGGTACTTGTCGTAGTACTTCGGATCGTTGGCACCGCTCTGGTAGACCGACTCCAGCGCCCGCACCTGCTCCAGCCGGGTGACACTGTTGGTCTGGATGTCGCTGGACGTGACATGCGCCCAGCTCCAGTACGGATGCTTGCCATCCATGAACTTCTTGCCGCCCTGGTCGTACAGCGAATAGGCGCCGTCGAACGACCGGTACGGCTTCATGTTGCGGTCGTAGGTCACCATGCCGATGACGATCTGGTTGCGGGCATCGAAGTAGACGCGCTTCTTGCCGATCGGGGCACGCGGGAACTTGACCGGCTCGGCCTCGACGATCACCGCTTCCGGCACCAGTTCGACGGTGGCGTCCCAGAAGGTATTGCCCTTCGGCCCGCCATGGGTCTTGTGCTCCCAGTTCGGATGGTCGGACGCCCAGCCATCGGCAAGCCCGGCCAGGAACGGCCCGCGCCCGACCACCTTGTAGTTGCCCCAGGTGTACAGCGGATCACCGGCCGCCCAGGCATCGGACAGGAACAGCGTCAGGCCCGGAATCAGCGGCTCGAAACGCTGGTCGGACGGGAACTGGCGGATACGCCGGAACTCCGGCACGTAGCCGTAAAGCGCCGGGAACGTTGAATGGTCGTAGTCCCAGATGTTCAGAAAAGAGGTGCCGCGATAGGCCTGCGGTTCGAGGAAGAACACGCTCTGGAAGCGCAGCTTGTCCTTGTTCTGCGGCCAGTACGGCTTCGGGTCCATGGTCACCCGGGCAACCGGCGAGAATTCGCACCAGCCGCCGGAGTAGCGGAAACGGACATCACCGGACTGATCGACCGCATACAGCTTCATCGCGTAGAACGAGGCGTCGTGGCGGCCCCAGTTCAGCGTCTGCGCGGCGAACAGTTCCAGGCCGTTCTTCGGTTCCGGAAACGGGTTGCCGCCGATCCACGGCTGGCCGTCCGCCTTGTTGACGACATTGCCCTTGGCGTCGAACGCGGCCTGGCCGGCGTTCTTCACCGTGGCCTCCACGTAGTCCCAAGGCGACAGCCGCATGACGTCGGTTGTGGTCTTGCCGACCTTCAGA
>CAYPJK010000409.1:0-3121 GCA_964411025.1 uncultured Nevskia sp. | reverse complement strand
AGCATTCCGACAGGTTCGGGCAGCTGGCTTCCTCGCAGACCGTGTGCAGGCCGTTGCTGCGCAGCGCGGCCTTGACCTTGGCGACCTCGGCGGATTCGCCGAGCTTGGCGCGGATCCAGGTCGGCTTGCGCAGCGGGTTGACGGTGGGTTCGACCTTGACCGGGATGCGCGCCATCTTGTCGGCCGCGCGCAGCTTGACGCCGGCAACCAGCGGGGCAGGGGAGGGGGCGACGGGGGGCTGCTCGGACACGGGATCACTCACACGCGGGTCAGGCGCGGAAGTGTACGCCGCTGCGCGCCGGCCAACGGCGCGCAGCGTGCACTCATGCGGCGATCACGTTGCGCGGCTCGCGCGGCGACGCGGCGCGGATCGAGTCGGGCGCCACCACTCGGCAGATCGCGGTATGGGCGGCCAGCGCCAGGCTGGCGCGGTCATGGCCGGCCGGGTCGATCGGCGCGCAGTAACTCAGTTCGGCGGTGATCGGCCCGTGCTTCAGCAGGCGGATGATGTTGTCGAGCAGCACGTCATCGCCGACGTACGGCGCGGTGGCGGTGCCGTCGGCGGCGGTCGAGAAACGCAGCGCGATCGGCTGCACCGGGCGGCGGGTTTCGATCGCGGTGGCGAACAGGCGGGCCTGGAACTTCAACACCAGCGAGCCGTCGGTGGTGGTGCCTTCGGGGAAGAACACGATCGAGTCATGGCCGAGATGCCGGTCGATCGACTCGATCAGCTGCCGCGTGCCGCCGGAGCCGCGCCGCAGGTAGAAGGTGCCGGCGGCGTCGGCCAGCCAGCCGATCACCGGCCATTCGCCAACTTCGGCCTTCGACACGAAGCGGGTCGGCTCGCAGGCGCCGACCACCGGGATGTCGAGCCAGGAGATGTGGTTGCAGACCATCACCCGGGTGCCTTCGAGCCGCTGGCCATTGACCACGAGGCGGACATCGAGGATGCGCAGCAGCACCCGGTACCACCAGGTGCTGAGGTTCTCTCGCGAGTAGCGGCCCTTGCCGTAGACCGCGACGAACACCGCCAGCAGCAGACCCACCAGAAGGTGGGCAATGATGCGCAGCCCCTTAGGCGCGACCCGCAACAAGCGTCTTCTCCTCGATCTTCGATCGATCCAGGAAGTGGCGGGCGTAGCGCGGGTGCAGATCGGTGACGTTGAGCAGCACGAACACGTCGGCGCAGTTGAACTCGCGGTCCCAGAACGGCTCGCCGCAGGCCTTGGCGCCGAGGCTGAAATACGCCTTAAGCAGCGGCGGCAGCCGCGGTGCCTTGTCGGCCGGGCGGGCGTCGGCCACCGGCAGCGGATTCAGCGGCCGCACGTGCTGCCAGCTTTCGGCCATGTACTTCTGCTGGATCTGCTGCAGGATCGCGTGGGCGTTGGCGCCGCCGTCCTCCAGGCCGATCGAGGCGCAGCCGAACAGGTAGTCGAAGCCGTTCTTGATGATGAACTCGGCCAGTGCCTGCCACAGCACGGCAATCACCGCGCCGTTGCGGAATTCGGCATCGACGCAGGTGCGGCCGACTTCCATGACCCGGCCAGGCAGGGAGTCGATCATTTTCAGGTCGAACTCGCCGGCCGAATAGAAGCCGCCGGCGCGGATCGCCTGGTCGTCGGTCAGGATCCGCGTGCAGGCCACCAGGCGGCCGGTCGCCGTTTCGCGCACGGTCAGGTGCTGGCAGTACGGATCGTAGTGGTCGATGTCGAGGCCAGCGTCGCCGCCATCGATCTCGGCACCCATCTCGCCCGCGAAAATGCGGTAGCGCAGCGCCTGCGTGTCGGCAATCGCCTGCGGCGACGTGGCGACGCCGGCGACGAAGCGCGGGCCGGCGGTGTGCGACAGGGTCACATCAGCTTCAGACATCGAACGCTCCGGAAGACGGGTGTTGTCACTCTATGAACGGCGCGTGCAAGTGTGATGACGGTGTCTTGATGCTTTGATGACAGCATCAGGCGCGTTTAGTGCCCCAGTCCGCGTGAACATCGTTGGCGCTCCAGACCAGCAGGTGCAAGCGCGACAGCGCCAGCGAGTCGGTCAGCAGCATGTTCTTCTGCGCCGCATCGAGCCCGGACGGGCCGCGTACCAGCGCGGTCTGCAGCAGGGCCAGCCGCTCGCGACGGGTTGCGGCTGACAGGTAAGGGCGGGCCGTGCCGGCGGCGCAGACCAACGCATTGGCCACCGGATCGACCACGGCGGCCTTGAAATCGGCGTAGTCCGGGGCGCGCTTGAAGCCCAGCGCTGTCCAGCGCAGTTCACGCGGCGGCACGGCTTCTTCCGGGATCAGGAAGAAGCGGCCGCTCTTGAACAGCCGGCCGAGCGTGACCTTGCTCGACCACACCGACAGCGGAATCGCCAGCATCAGCGCCCCGACCACCGGCAGCAGCCACCACAGGAAAGCCGGCTCCAGGTAATAGACCAGCGCCGCCCAGGCCAGACCGAGCACGGTGCCGAAGCCGTGCCGGGCGATCGCTTCGGACCACGGCGTCTGCGAGTCTTCGCGGGGTGGCGATTTCCAGACGATGCCGATGCCGAGCAGCGCGGCGGTCACGAAGTGGGCGTGGAACAGCATCCGCACCGGCGCCAGCATCGCCGAGAACAGCAGTTCCATCAGCATGCTCAGCGTCAGGATCACGCCGCCGCCGAAGTTGCGCGTGCCCTTGGCAAGGATCACCACCACCGCCAGGATCTTCGGCAGGAACAGCAGGGTGGCGGTCGCCGAGAACAGCGCGATCGCCCATTCCGGATGCCATTCCGGCCACGACGGATACAGCTGGTTCGGCTCGGTGAAGTACTGCGGCACGGCGAAGGTCTGGGTGGCCAGCAGCGCGGTCGACAGCAGCAGCGACACGAACCACAGCGGCGCCGACAGGTAGGCCATGACGCCGGTCATGAACACCGCGCGGTGCGCCGGGTGCAGGCCGGAGGTCAGGAACAGCCGGAAGTTCATCAGGTTGCCCTGGCACCAGCGGCGGTCGCGCTTCAGCTCGTCGAGCAGGTTCGGCGGCATTTCCTCGTAAGAGCCGTCGAGGTCGTAGGCGATCCACACCGCCCAGCCGGCGCGCCGCATCAGCGCGGCCTCGACGAAGTCGTGGCTCAAGATTTCGCCGCTCAGCGC
>CAYPJK010000408.1:0-3122 GCA_964411025.1 uncultured Nevskia sp. | reverse complement strand
GTGATCGACGTGCGCGGCGGCGTGGCGGGCGGCCACAGTGGCGGAACGCTGCTGCTGCGCCTGCCGCTGCTGGCCGATGGCGGCATCGGGCTGGACATCGCGCCGGGCGCGCAACTGCTCGGCGCGGCGCAGCCGACCATCGAGGCCTATGCCCGCTGGGACGCGGCCGATGCCATCGGCAGCACGCCGCACTTCGACGGCGTGCTCGACCCCGCCGGCAGCAGCGGCGTTGCCGGCCGTGCCGGTTTCGTCACCGACACGCTGACCGCGTTCATCGGCAACCCCGGCTTCAGCTTCACGACCGACGCGCTGCCGGGTGCCGGCTGGCGCAGCCGGGTCGGCATCGACCTGGTCAACAGCAGCATCGCGATCATCGTCGGCGGCATCACCGTCGCCAGCGCCTGGAATCTCGCCGCCGGCAGCCTCTACGCGGACGACCGTCCGCAACTGCTGCTGCGCACCGATGGCGTGGCACCGGCGATCAGCCTGCGGGCGCTCGGCGACGTGCGGATGGACGCCAGCCTGAGCGACGGCTTCTTCCAGTTCGTCAACCCGTTCCGGCCTGCGGCCGGGCTCGACAACGGCGTGTCGCCGGGCGGCATCGCCGGCAATCCGCTGCCGCTGCATACCGCGTCGCTGCTTGGCCTGGTGGCCGGTCGCGACGGCCAGTGGCGGCCCTACGATTCGAGCAGCTTCCGGCTGGTGGCGGGTGCCGATCTGGCCAGCGCCGATCCTCTGGCACGGCTCGACCGCTTCCGCTCCTCGGCCGATGTGCTGATCGCCGGCAACGCGCAGGCGGCCTCGCCGGTGCAGCCGGAGCTGCGCTTCGTGATGCCGACCCTGCTGCGTACCGGTGTCGGCCGCATCGACATCGCTGCCACGGGCGACCTGCAGCTGCTGGACGCCGATGCACCGGGCGCGATCTACACCGCCGGCCATGCCGGCGTGGCGATCGGCGGCTTGCCGGCTGCGGCCAGGCTGGTGTCGGTGGCGGCCGGGCAGGCGCCCGTGATCGACAGCGGCATCGTGCAGCCGACCGGTGCCGGCGACCTGCGCATCCGCACCGGCGGCGACATCACCGGCATCACGCAGGTGGTGGATACCGACGGCAGCCGCACCGGCACCGCCGGCACCGACCTGAGTCAGTACTGGTGGCCGTGGCTGCAGGGCAGCTGCCTGGTGACCACGGAAGGCTGCAATGCGGCGGCGCGCTCGTCGCTGAACTTCGGCATGTTCGCGCAGGGTGTGATGAGTGCTGGCGGCAACGTCGACATCACGGCCGGCGGCAGCATTCGCGAGCTGTCGGTGTCGCTACCGACCACGTATCGACTCGACGCGGACGCCGCCGGCGGCTTCCAGCGCTTCGGCGGCGGCAATCTCCGCCTCGAGGCGGGTGACGACTGGCTGGGCGGTTCGGCCTTTGTTGCTGACGGCAGCGCCCGCCTGAAGGCCGGCGGTCGCATCGGCGCCGGTGGTGTTGATGCGCCGGTGATCGGCTTGCAGGACGCGCAGGTGGATGTCATCGCCGGCCGGGCGCTGGTGCTCGGCGGCGCGTTCAACCCGTCCTACCTGTTCCAGAACTTCGATTCGCAGGCCTACAGCACCGACTCTGCGATCAATGTGCAGGCGGTCAGCGGCAACCTGACCTTTGGCAGCCTGCAGGCGACGCCAGGCGCGGCCTATGGCAGCAATCTCGATGCCGGCATCGGGGCCGTGGTGCAGGACGGCCTGCCGTACCTGCTGCCGTCGACCGTGCGGCTGACGGCCGGGCAGGGCAGCCTGCGGGTGCTGCGCGCGGGCGAGCTGTTTCCGTCGCCTCTCGGCCAGTTGAGCCTGCTGGCGCAGGGCGACGTGGCGCTGTCGGCGCCGGTCAACAATGCCTTCCTCGGCTTGATCGATGCGCCGCTGGCGGTGCTGCCGTCAGTGATGAATCCGCTGACAATTGCCAGCGTGCAGCCGAGCTTCATCCGCTTCGGACTGCAGTCCGACCTGCGCCTGCACAGCCCGGATGCGCTCCATGCGCGCGACGCCGAACCGTTGCGCATCTACAGCGAGCAGGGTGACCTGATCGACGGCGACGCACGGCGCAACTTCGGTGGTGCGCTGCGCGTGGCCAGCACCAAGGCGGCGCAGCTGCGCGCCGGCCGCGATATCGTCAACCTGCATTTCAGTGGCCAGAACCTGTACCGCAGCGATGTCACGCTGATCGCCGCCGGCCGCGATCTCTACGAGCCGCGCCTGGAACAGGGCCAGTCGATTCCGACACTGGAGCTGGGCGGCCCCGGCATGCTGACCCTGACCGCAGGCCGCAACATCGGCCCGCTGACCTCGGCCAACGACGCCCGTGCGCTCGGCTATCTGACCATCAACGGACCCCAGTACCCTGGCGTCCGCACGATCGGCAATCTGGCCAATGCCTACCTGCCGCGCGAAGGCGCCAGCATCGACATCCGCTACGGCATCGCGGGCGGGATGAAGGTCGACGCCTTTGCGGAGACGTACATCAATCCGGCGGTGCAGCACGACCCGCTGAATCCGGCCGACCGATTGGGCACGCCGGACTACAGCGCGAAACTGGTGGCCTTCGTGCGCCAGGTGCTGATCGACGACGCCGCGCGCAGCGGCCAGCCGCTGCCGACAGCCGTCGATGCGCTGACCCCGGACGCTGCGTGGAGCGTGTTCCAGGGGCTGGCGACGGTACAGCGCGAGCGCTTCGTCAGCGCCGTGCTCCTCGATCTGCTCGATCAGGTGGGTCTCGACTACAACGGCATCGGCCGCACCGTGGTCGACCGCGCGCATCCGGACGGCGTGCGCTATTCGGTCGACAACATCCGCTTCCTGGGCCAGTACGGTCGAGGCTACCAAGCGATCGAGGCGCTGTTCCCGGCGTCCGCCGGCTATACCGAGAACGACCTCGGCGGCAGCCGCAACGGCGCGATCCGCCAGCGCCGCACCGGCGAACTGGACGTGCGCGGCAGTACGGTGCAGACGCAGTTCGGCGGTGACGTGTCGATCCTCGGCCCGGGGGGCATGGGCCAGCAGCACCAGCGCCAGCCCCACCTGGGTGCCGTCGTCGCCGCTCCACGCCCGGCGGGGCCCCACCGCGTCACACGCCTCGTACC
>CAYPJK010000407.1:2265-3124 GCA_964411025.1 uncultured Nevskia sp. | reverse complement strand
GTGCCGATGGCGGCTTCGGTGAACTGCTTCTTGAAATCCTCGACGCCGCCGAAGGTCTTGACCAGCGCGTCGGTCAGCTTCTTGCCCGGGGCGGCCTGCGTCGGCGTCAGGCAATTCCAGAAGAAGGTGTGATTCCAGATCTGGGCGACGTTGTTGAAGATCTTGCCGGACGACTTCTTGATCACGTCCTCGATCGAGGCGTTCTCGAACTCGGTGCCGACGATCAGCTTGTTGGCCATGTCGACATAGGCCTTGTGATGCTTGCCGTAGTGATACTCGAAGGTCTCGCGCGACATGTGCGGTTCGAGCGCTTCGCGGGCGTACGGCAGTTCCGGCAGGGCAAAGGTCATGGTGTCTCTCTTGAACGATAGGCGAGGAGTCAGGTTCGGTGCGCGCGTCAGGCCCCCCAACCGGCGAGCAGTGTCACGTCCGATGGCGCGATTTTAGCATTGCCCTGTAAGCAGGCGGACGGCTTGAATGTAGCTGATCCGCCCGGATGGTAAAATCCGTCATCCTCCGCGGTATCGATCACGGGAAACGCTCAATGGACGCACTCGAAAGAATCAAGCAGCAAGTCACCCAGAACCCGATCATCGTCTACATGAAAGGGACGCCCGATTTCCCGCAGTGCGGCTTCTCGTCGCGCGTGGTCAAGGCGCTGAACGCCTGCGATGCCGAGTACGCGTACGTGAACATCTACGAGGACGAGGAGATCTACCGCGCCCTGCCGAAGTTCGCCAACTGGCCGACATTCCCGCAGCTGTACGTGAAGGGCGAACTGGTCGGGGGCTGCGACATCACGCTCGACCTGTTCCAGTCCGGCGAGCTGCAGAAGATGCTCGATGAGGCCGTGGCCAGC
>CAYPJK010000407.1:0-2255 GCA_964411025.1 uncultured Nevskia sp. | reverse complement strand
ACCAAGCTGCAGAAGATGTTGAAGGAAGCGACCGTCACCGCCTGACGCCATCCCGCCTCGGCGCCGGAAAACGCCCGCCTTGCGCGGGCGTTTTCCGTTTCGGCCGCTGTGAGGGGCCGGGTATTCAGTCGTCCGGAAATGCGATGGCCTGCACTTCGATGTCGCAATCCCCGGCCGGTCGCTGCCAGGTGGCGACATCCCCGACCGCCAGGCCGATCAGCGCCCGGGCGAGCGGCGAGGTCCAGCTGATCAGGCCCGCCTCCGGTTCCGCCTCGTCCTCGCCGACGATCTGGTAACGGCTTATCGCCCCCACGTCGTCGATCACCGTGACCTGGGCACCGAACGCCACGCGATCCGCCGGTCGCGCACCGCTCACCCGCTGTGCCGAGGCGATGCGCGCCACCAGCCAGCGCCGTTCGCGATCCAGCGCAGCGCGGCGCTGGCGATGATCGACCGCTTCGGGCGCCAGGCCGGCGATCTCCGCCTCGAGCACGCCGAGACGGGTCTGCAGCAAGGCCAGTCCTCGTGAGGTGACGTAGTTCGGGTGGCGGCTCAGCGGCAGTTCGGGCAGGTCTTCCGGGGCATCGCTGTCGCTTTCGCGGACATGGGCGCGGCTCATCGCAGCAGCTGTTCGCGCAGGAACGCCAGCGTCCGGTCGAGGGCGGCGCGGGTCGGCTCGCCAGCAGCGTCGATCAGGTGCGTCGTCAGCACGCTGTGGGCGCTGCCGAAGCCGTCCGGGTTGGCGTGGCGATCGGCGATCTCGATGCCCTCGAATGCGTCGCCGAACTCGCGCCGCAGGCGTTCGAAGCGGCTGCCAGGACACATGAAATCGCCCTCGAAGCGCAGACCGAGGATGCGCGCGCCGTGCTGGTCGATCTTCTCGTGGGCCGCTGCCAGTTCGGCCGGCGACACGTGCAGCGCCTCGCGCCGGCCCGGCAGTGCGCCCGGCAGCGAGGGCTGCGACAGCACCGGCGCAATCACGGGCGCATCGAGCATCATCGCCAGTCCGAAGTTGCCGGTCAGGCACATGCCGACCGCGCCGACACCGGGCCCGCCGCATTCGGCGTGGGCTTCGCGCGCCAGCGCCCGCAGCCAGTCGACGATCGGGCTCGACTGGTTTGCGGCCAGCACGCTGAATTCCCGCGAGATGCAGACGCGCGCCAGCGAGGCAGCGAGATAGCCGGCCGAAATCGGACGCATCGGGCTGCCGAACAGCTGCGGCAGCCAGACGCTGAAGCCGCCGTCGGCGACCCGCGTGGCGAAGGCCGCCACCTGCGGCGTGATGCCGGGGATCTCGCTCATCACGATCACGCCCGGGCCGCGCCCGCGCCGGAAGACGTCACGGGTCTCGCCGAGCAGGGTATGCGGCGCGGAGACGAAACCGGGAATCGGGGCAGCGGTCATCGCGAAGGCTTCCGGGGCGGGTCGAGCGGATCAGCGCAGCAACTGGTACGGGCCGCCCTTGGCCAGCGCGGCGAGCCAGGCCGGGCGGGCCTGGATGCGCGCCAGGAAGGCCTGGATGTTCGGATAGCCCTGGCTGGCACCGCCGCGTGCCACCGCGGCTTCCAGCGGGAAGCTCATGATCACGTCCGCTGCCGTCAGCTCCGGACCGGCGAACCAGCCGGTGCTGGCCAGCGCCTGCTCGATCGCGGTCAGATGCAGTTTCAGGTTGGGATCGAGATACCACTGGCCGACGCCACGGGCGATCGCCCGCGCCACCGGGCGGACCAGCCACGGGGTCGGCGCGACCGTGGTTCTAGCGAAGATCAGCTTCATCACCAGCAGCGGCATCAGCGAGCCTTCGGCGTAGTGCAGCCAGTAGCGGTACTGGCGGCGTGCCGGGCTGCCGGCCAGTGGCAGCAGGCGGCCGTTGCCATGCCGTTCGACCAGATGCTCGATGATGGCGCCGGTCTCGGCGATCACGTCGCCGTCGTCGCTGATCACCGGTGATTTGCCCAGCGGATGCACCGCCTTCAGTTCCGGCGGCGCCAGCATGGTTTTCGGATCACGCGTGTAGCGACGAACCTGGTACGGAACGGCCAGTTCCTCGAGCAGCCAGAGGATGCGCTGGGAACGGGAGTTTTCCAGGTGGTGGACGAGGATCATGGCGACCGGGCCGGAGCAGGGAGCCGACAGGGTAGCCGTCGCTGCATCCGGACGCAGCCGGTCGCGCATCTCATGGCTACGCGCTGCACGGGCTGGTTGGCAGCGCCCTACCCACGAGGAACTGCAGCATGAACCGCTTTCCGCGCGCC
>CAYPJK010000406.1:0-3134 GCA_964411025.1 uncultured Nevskia sp. | reverse complement strand
TCATCGACGGCATTGCCTTCCAGACCGACATCCTGGCGCTGAATGCCGCCGTGGAAGCGGCGCGCGCCGGCGAGCAGGGCAGGGGCTTCGCGGTGGTGGCGGCGGAGGTGCGCAGCCTCGCGCAGCGCTCGGCAACAGCGGCCAAGGAGATCAAGGTGCTGATCGGCGATTCGGTCGAGAAGGTCGGTGCCGGCACCAAGCTGGTCGAACAGGCCGGCCGCACGATGAACGAGATCGTCACCAGCGTGAAGCGGGTCACCGACATCATGTCGGAGATCACGGCGGCCTCCGAGGAACAGAGCTCGGGCATCGAGCAGATCAATCAGGCGATCACCCAGATGGACGAGGTGACGCAGCAGAACGCCGCACTGGTGGAGCAGGCCTCGGCTGCGGCCCGCTCGATGGAGCAGCAGGCCAGCGGTCTGGCTGGCACGGTGGCGTTCTTCGTGCTGTCGGCCGCACAGCGCAGCCAGGGCGAAACCGAAGACGCGGCGGCCGGTGGCCGGGTGCTGCCGATGCCGGTGCGTGCCGCCGCACCTCGCGGTGGCCGCGCCGCTGCAGCGCCGCGTCGCGCCAGCGCTGATGCGACCGCCAAGGCGGCCGATCAGTGGACGGAATTCTGATGAACGCGCCCCTGACAGCGGTATTCGCGCTGGCCGTCACCAGCCTCGGCGGCCCGGTCCTGGCCGAGCCGCTGAGCACCGATCGTCCCGACTTCGTGGAATCCAGCCAGACGGTCGGCGCCGGCACCTTCCAGATCGAGACCAGTGTGGCGATGGAGCGGCGCGACGGCTTCGGCCATCGTCCGCAGCAGATCGCCACGCCGACGCTGCTGCGGCTGGGCTTTGCCGAGCACTGGGAGGCGCGGCTGGAAACCGATGGTTCGCTGCATGAGCGCGCCGATGGCCAGTCGCCGCATGTCGACGGCATGGGCGATCTGTCGCTGGGCCTGAAGTACCACCTGCCGTCACCGGGACCGGCCGACGCCGAGATGGCGCTGCTGCTGCACGTCGACATCCCGACCGGCAGCCGCGCGTTTCGCGGCCACGGCGACCGGCCATCGCTGCGCGGTGTCGCCGAGTGGGAACTGCCGCAGGACTGCTCGCTGGGCCTGATGCCGGGCATCGCGCTGAACGAGGACGAGGCCGGAACCGATTATCTCAGCGGCATCGCCGGCCTGACCTTCGCCCACGCCTGGACGCCGGCGCTGCGCAGCTTCGTCGAACTGGCAAGCGAGGAACTCGGCTCCGCCGGCCACGGCAATACCCAGTTTTCCTTCGATACCGGCCTGGTCTGGCTGGTGACCGACAACCTGCAGCTCGATACCGCCGCCTACGCCGGGCTGAACCACAGCACACCGGACATCACGGTCGCGATCGGCCTGTCGGCGCGCTGGTAAGTGCCCCCGTCATGTTCACAGGAATCCCCACGATGAAACTCAAGCAACGCCTGTTGATGCTCGGCGCAGCCGGCCTGGTGGCCGCCTGCACGATTGGCCTGGTCGGCTGGTTCGGCCAGAAGCTGCTGCTGGAAAGCACGGCGCGGCAGTCGCAGGCGGCCAAGGCCGTGCGCGCGCAGATGCAGGTCGACATGATGCATGACGCGGTCAATTCGGACGTGCTGGCCGCGATGCTGGCCGCCGACAGCAAGGCGGACGCGGCGCGTTTCGTGGAGGTCCGCAAGGGACTCGACGAGCACCTTGCCAGCATGAACGGGGCGCTGGCCTCGCTGCGCGGCGCGACCCTGGATGCCGGTGTGCATCAGCAGCTGGATGCGGCGGAGCCGCAGATCAAGGCCTATGCCACGGCGGCGACCACGATCGTCGATCTGGCGGCCCATGACCTCCGGGCGGCCGAGGCGCAGATGCCGGCGTTCCATGCCGCGTTCAGCACGCTGGAAGGCACGCTGTCCGGCGTCGGCGATGGCATCGAGGCGCTGATCGGGCGTCAGGGCGCGGAGGGCGAGGCGGTGGGCCACACGGTGACCTTGAGCCAGTTCGGCAGCCTCGCCGTGCTGGCCGGTCTGCTGGCCTGGCTGAGCCTGGCGATGACGCGCCGGATCATGGCCCAGCTGGGTGCCGACCCCAACGATGCCGGCCGTATTGCCGGCGGCGTGCTCGACCGTGACGTCGAAGGCGCCGCCACGCATCCGGGCAGCGTCATGGCGGCGCTTGACCGCATGCAGTCCGAGCTGCGCCGCCGCGCGGCGGTGGCGGCCGAGAACAGCGGCCAGCTGGCGGCGATCAACCGCTCGCAGGCGGTCATCGAGTTCGGCCTCGACGGCAGCATCCAGCAGGCCAACGAGATTTTCCTGAAGACCTTCGGCTACGCGCTGGCCGACATCGTCGGCAAGCCGCACAGCATGCTCTGCGATCCGGTCGAGGTCGCCCATCCGGACTACGCGGCACACTGGAACCGCCTGCGGCGCGGCGAGTTCATTGCCGGCCGCTTCCGGCGTATCGCCCGCGACGGCCACGAAGTCTGGCTGGAAGCGTCGTACAACGCGCTGTTCGATGCCGCCGGCAAGCCGGTGAAGGTCATCAAGTACGCCCGTGACATCAGCGGCGAAGTGGCGACCGAAGCCGAGGTGGCGCGCATCGTCACTGCCGCCGCCAATGGCGACTTCACGCAGCGCATCGCCACCGAAGGCAAGAGCGGCTTCTTCCTGGCGCTGGCGCAGGGCATCAACCAGCTGATGGACACCAGTTCGGTGGGCCTTGGCGAAGTGGTCCGGGTGCTGAGCGCGCTGGCCAAGGGCGATCTGACCGAAACCATCAGCAACGAGTACCACGGTACCTTCGGCCAGCTGAAGCTGGACGCCAACCAGACGGTCGAGCAGCTGTCGCGGATCATCGCGTCGATCAAGCAGGCCACCGAAACCATCCACACGGCTGCGCGCGAGATCGCGGCCGGCAACCAGGATCTGTCGTCGCGCACCGAGCAGCAGGCGGCCTCGCTGGAGGAAACCGCCAGCTCGATGGAAGAGCTCACCTCCACCGTCAAGCAGAACGCCGAGAGCGCCCGCCAGGCGAACCAGCTGGCGCGCGGCGCTTCGCAGATCGCGGTCAAGGGCGGCCAGGTGGTGTCCGACGTGGTGACCACGATGAGCGAGATCAACGATTCGTCGAAGAAGAT
>CAYPJK010000405.1:0-3145 GCA_964411025.1 uncultured Nevskia sp. | reverse complement strand
TGCCGGTACCGGCGCTGGCCGCGATCGGGGCGACGCCGCAGCCGTACCTGACGGCCGAAGACGCGCAGTTCACCCAGATTTCCGGCGATGGCGACGGCGTGATCGAGCCCGGCGAATCGTTCGCGCTGCAACTGCCGCTGAGCAACATCGGCGCCGTGGCCGCCACCGGCATTCGCGCCACGCTGACCGCGGCGGGCAGCGGCGTGACCATTCTCAACGGCAGCTCCGGCTATGCCGACATCGCGGCCGGCAGCACCGCCGGAAACGACACCGCGCTGACCTTCCGGGTCGAATCCGGCTACCCCTGCGGCCAGAACCTCTCGCTGGTGCTGAGCGTGGCCTACAACGGCAATGCCAGCCCGCAGCGCTTCCTGCTCAGCGAGCCCACCGGCAGCGCCGGCACGCCGGTCACCTTCCGCTACGGCGGCCCGGTGCTGGCGATTCCGGATGCCGGCGATCCGGTGGAAGCAGCGCTGTCCGTGGCTGGCAGCAGCGGCCGGATCCGCAACCTGAGCGTCAGCATCGACGGCGACCTGTGCAGCAATGCGGTCGGTGCGACGACGGTCGGCATCGATCACAGCTTCGTCGGCGATCTCGCCATCAGTCTCGTGTCGCCGGGTGGTGTCGCGGTGCCGCTGATCAACGCGGCCGGCGGCAACGGCAACAACTTCTGCCAGGTGCTGCTCGATGACCAGAGCAGCGGCGGCAGCATCCAGAACATCAGCAGCGCCAACGCCCCGTTCACCGGCAGCTACACGCCGGCCAGCGCGCTGGGAACGCTGACCGGCAGCAGCGGCAACGGTCGCTGGGCGCTGCGCGTGCAGGATCTGGCGGCGGCCGATACCGGCAACGTCCGCGCCTGGTCGCTGCGGCTGACGCCGGCGGTCTGCAATGCCGGCCCGCCGGTGATCGGGCCGACCGTCACCGCGATCGAGCGTGTCAACCCGAGCCCGACCAACAGCAGCAGCGTCAGCTTCCGGGTGCGTTTCAGCGAAGCGGTCAGCGGCGTCGATGCCGGTGATTTCCGGCTCACCACGACCGGTGCGCTGAGCGGCGCATCAGTCGCCTCGGTGAGCGGCAGCGGCAGCCTCTACAGCGTCCGCGTGCTGACCGGCAGCGGCAGCGGCAGCCTGCGGCTGGATGTCGCCGACGACGACTCGATCACCAGCGTCGCCAGCGGCGTGCCGCTGGGTGGCAGCGGCGCCGGCAATGGCGCCTTCACCGTCGGCGAGGTCTACGCCGTCGACCTCGAGCCGCCGACGGCGACCATCGCCGTCGATGGCGCGCAGCCCGATCCGGTGGACAGTGCTCCGGTGCTGTTCGAGGTGACCTTGAGCGAGGCGACCGGCGATTTCGCGGCCGATGACCTCGAACTCGGCGGCAGCGCGCGGCCGACCACCGCCCGGGTGATCGACAGCGGCCCGAACTCCACCATCGCCGTGTCCGGCATGAGCGCCAACGGCACGGTCACCGCGCGGGTCCGGGCCGGGGCATTCACCGACGCCGCCGGCAACGCCAGCCGCGCTTCGGCCGTGGCCAGCGCCAGTTTCAGCGGCGTCACGCCGGACGCAGGCTTCACGCTGGCCAGCCAGCGCGTGGTCGAGGGCGATCCGTCCGGGACCAGCACGACCACGCCGGTCACCGTCACGGTGAGCCTGAGCACCCCGGCCGGTGGCGATGTCACGGTGCCGGTCAACGTCGATCCGGCCAGCACCGCGACCGCCGGCGACGACTACCGGCTGAGCACCCCGCAGCTGCTGATCCCGGCCGGCCAGTCGATGGCCAGCCTGACGGTGTCGGTCGTGCGCGACCGGCTGCAGGAGCCCGACGAAACCCTGGTGCTGGTGCTGGGTACGCCCACCGGCAATGCCGGAATCGGCAGCCCGTCGACGCAGGTGATCACCATCGTCAACGATGACCTGACCACGCCGGTGCCGTTCAGCTTCCCGGATACCGTCAACGCCGCGCCCGGCTCGGTGCAGACCAGTTCCCCCGCGACCATCAGCGGCATCAACCAGCCGGCCACGGTGACCGTCAGCGGCGGCAGCTACAGCGTCAACGGCGGCGTGTTCACCAGTGCGCCGGGCACCATCAGCAACGGCCAGTCGCTGGTGCTGCGGCAGACGGCATCGAATGCCGCGTCGACCACCACGACGATGACGGTGACGGTCGGCGGCGTCAGCGCGAACTACCGGGTGACGACCGCTGTCGCCGACACCACGCCGGATGCGTTCGCGTTCCCGGCCGTGACCGGCGCAGCACCCGGTACCGTGCAGACCAGCGCGGCGATCACGGTGACCGGCATCAATCAGCCGACGCTGGCCTCGGTCAGTGCCGGCGGCAGCTTCAGCGTCGATGGCGGCGCGTTCTCCGCCACCCCGCGCACCGTGGTCAACGGGCAGACGCTGGCCGTGCAGTTCACCGCGCCGGATGCCTTCAGCACCAGCGCAGCCGTCACCCTCTCGGTCGGCGGCGTCAGTGGCGCCTTCAGTGTCATCACCCAGGCCCGGGACACGGTGCCGCTGCCGTTCGCATTCGTCGCCGTGTCCTCCGCCGAGCCGGGCTCGGTGCAGACCAGCAACGCGGTGCTGGTGCAAGGCATCAACGCGCCGGCGCCGGTCAGCATCAGCGGCGGCAGCTACCGCATCAATGACGGGCCGTTCGTCGACGCCAGCGGCCTTGTCAATGCGGGCGACACGGTGACGGTCCGCGTCGTGGCCGGCAACGCCCTGGGCTCGTCGGTGTCGGCCAGCCTCGACATCGGCGGCGTCAGCGCGGTGTTCGCGGTCACCACCCGGCTGCCGAACACGCTGCCGGAAGTGTTCGGCTTCGTGCCGGTCAACGATGTGGCCCCGGGTGCGCTGGTCACGTCGGGCGCGATCACGGTCACCGGCATCGAAGCCCCGGCGCCGATCAGCGTCACCGGCGGCGAGTACCGCATCAACGATGGTGCGTTCACCGCTGCACCGGGCACCGTTGCGGCCGGTGATTCGGTGACCGTGCGCGTCCAGGCCTCGAACCGGGCCGGCACCGCGACCGTCGCCACGCTGTCGGTCGGCAGTGGTGCGTCGCTGCGGACGGCGACGTTCACCGCGACCACCGCCGCCGCAGCCAGCGGTGGCGGCGGTTCTGCGGGCGGCATGCT
>CAYPJK010000404.1:0-3157 GCA_964411025.1 uncultured Nevskia sp. | reverse complement strand
GGCGCTCAGCGCGGTGATCTTTGGCCTGCTGCTGCGCGATTTCAGCCAGCTACGGCTGATCCAGGTGATCCAGGGATCGGCGGCGGTGACCATGCTGCTGAACATCGTGGCGCTGTGGAAGCAGGAGGCGCGCGATCCGGCGCGCACCGCGCCCGCGCTGCCGACGCCGTCGTTCCGCGAATCCTGGCAAAGCTTCAGCCACCGCAGCCATGCGCGGCGCCGGCTGATCGCGCTCGGCCTCGGCACCGTGGCGTTCTCGATGCAGGACATCCTGCTCGAACCCTTCGGTGGCGAGGTGCTGCATCTGGCCGTGGCGTCGACCACGGCGCTGACCGCCGCGCTGGCGCTGGGCGGACTGGCCGGCTTCGTGATCGCCGCACGCGCCCTGGTGCGCGGCGTCGATCCCTACCGGATGGCGGCCTATGGCGCGGTGGTCGGCATCGCCGCGTTCTCGGCGCTGATCCTGTCGGCGCCGATGGCCTCGACCCTGCTGTTCGCGATCGGCGTCGCCGGTATCGGCGTCGGCAGCGGCCTGTTCGGCCACTGCACGCTGACCGCCGCGATGAGCCTGGCCCCGCAGCGGCAGATCGGGCTGGCGCTCGGCGTCTGGGGCGCGGTGCAGGCGACGGCTGCAGGTGGTGCGATCGCCGTCAGCGGATTGCTGCGCGACGCCATCGCCCATCTGGCGCTGAGCGGCGCGCTCGGCGAAGGACTCGCAGGAACGGCGACCGGCTACACGGTCGTCTATCACCTGGAACTCGGCCTGCTGTTCGCGACGCTGGTGGCGATCGGCCCGCTGGTTCGCCATTCGGCCGAACGCGATGAACTTGTCGGCACCGGCGGCGACGACGCCGTCTGGCCCAACCTGCAGTCGATGAATCTACGGGAGGAGGTAACACAATGAATCACGGTGCCATCACGGCGAGCCTCGATATCGCCCAAGTCGCGCTCTATCTGTTCTGGGGCTTCTTCGCCGCCCTGGTCATCTATCTGCATCGCGAGGGCCAGCGCGAAGGCTATCCGCTGGAAACCGCCGACCGCTCGCCGAACCAGCTGCAAGAAGGTCTGGGCGGCCGCCCGGACCCGAAGACCTACCTGCTGCCGCACGGCGGCACCAAGACCGTGCCGGAAGCCTGGAAGGCCGGCCCGCCGGAGCAGCTGAAGGCGCGCCGCCTCGACCGCAACCCGGATTCGCCGCTGGTGCCCACCGGCAACCCGCTGCTGGCTGGCGTCGGCCCCGGCGCCTGGACCGCGCGCGACGATCATCCGGATCTGGAGCTGACCGGCACGCCGAAGATCGTGCCGCTGCGCAGCGACCCGGACTACGGCGTCGCCAAGGGGGATCCGGATCCGCGCGGCAAGCGCGTGCTCGGCGCCGACGGCAAGTCCGGCGGCGTCTGCGTCGACCTGTGGGTCGATCGCTCCGAGCGGCTGTTCCGCTACTTCGAAGTGCAGGTCGGCGACGGCAGCACGGTGCTGCTGCCGTGGAACTTCGCAACCGTGGCCGGCGACGGCACGGTGAAGGTCGGCGCGATCCTCGGCAGCCAGTTCGCCGATGTGCCAAAGATCCGCACGCCGCAGCAGGTGACCCTGCGCGAGGAAGACATGATCGCCGGCTACTACGGCGCCGGCACGCTGTACGCCACGCCGGATCGCCTCGGGCCTCTGCTGTGAGCGACCGCGCGCCGCACCACGACGACTACAACTTCGCCGGCGTACGCGAACTGCCGGAGCCGCTGCCGGACGGCGAACGCGTGCTCTGGCAGGGCGCGCCGCGCTGGACCTCGCTGTACCGGCGCGCCTTCCACGGCCGCAGCATCGCCATCTACTTCGCGCTGCTGATCGGCTCGCGCGGCGTGGCGGTGCTGGCCGGTGGCGGCCATCCGGCGGATGCCCTGCAGGCGATGAGCTACCTGCTGCCGCTGGCGGTTGCCGGCCTGGCGATGCTGGCGCTGGTCGCCTGGCTCACGGCGCGCGCGACCTGGTACACGATCACCAGCCGGCGGGTGCTGATGCGGGTCGGCGTGGTGCTGGAGATCACCTTCAACTTCCCGCATGCCGTGGTCGCCTCGGCCGGACTGCGCGAACACGCCGAGGGCACTGGCGATATCCCGCTGCGCTTCAGCGATGGCAACAGCATCGCGTATGCCCACCTGTGGCCGCACGCCAAACCCTGGCAGTTCCGCCAGACCGAACCGATGCTGCGGTCGATCGAGCAGCCGCGCCAGGTCGCAGCCCTGCTGGCACAGGCGATCGCCCACGCCAGCGGCGGCACGGCGCTGCCAGTTGGCCAGCCGGCGTCGATCCGCACGCGGCCGCTGGCCGGCCTGTCGGCCACCACTGGCGGCTGATCGCCCTTTCGTTCCGCCCAACGGACCCACCCGATGAATGCCACGCCTGCCGCTCGCAGTGACACGAACATGCGCCTGCCGTTCTACGCGGTGCTGACCGCGATCGGCCTGGCCTTCGCGCTGGCCATCGACAGCCGGCTCGATGCCGGCCACGGCGCCGCCGACAGCACGGCGACCGAGGGCGAGGTCGTCGCCGAGCGGGCGCTGCGCTTCGAGGATCTGCAGGGCGGCGACATCGGCATCTTCGATGACGCCAGCGGCGAGCGCATCGACACCATCGCGCCTGGTCAGGACAACTTCATGCGCGGCATGGTGCGGGCGCTGGTCCGCGAACGGCGCAAGGCCGGCATCGGCCGCGAGCAGCCGTTCCGCCTGAGCCTGCATCGTGACGGCCACCTGCTGCTGGCCGACCCGGCAACCGGCGAGCGCCTGGATCTGGGCTCGTTCGGCTCGGAGAACATCGGTGACTTCGCACGACTGCTGCCCACGGCTTCGCCGGCGAAGGCGGTCGGCGTCCATGCCGTTGCCGGCCACGCCGGCTGAAGCCCCTCCGCATTCCATCCCGAATGCCGTCACCGTCGAGAATCCCATGAGCACAGCCACTGCCAGCGTCACCCGCGAAGCCCGCCTGCCGAATGAAACGACACGCAAGGCGCAGGAAGACACGCTGCTGACGCCGCGCTTCTACACGACCGACATGAAGGCGATGGACGCGATCGACGTCAACCCGATCCGCGCCCAGTGGCAGTCGCTGATGGACGAGTACAAGGCCGACAACAACAAGGTCCACTTCACGCGGCCCGCCA
>CAYPJK010000403.1:0-3163 GCA_964411025.1 uncultured Nevskia sp. | reverse complement strand
AGCAACTGCTTTGGGAGCAGGGGGTCGCAGGTTCGATTCCTGTCTCTCCGACCATTGAAATCAACGAGTTAGTTCATACCGATCGCCGGAGGCCAGCCGAAAACGCGCTGCTGCCCCCACAAATGCCCCCACAGAAGTTTTGCGATCAACGCGTCATCTGAGGCCTTCGCGCAGTTCGGCCGGCCGAAGCTGCGTCTCGGGGCCGACCACTTTGGTTTGCGCCTTCTTTCTGTTCAGCGTGACTCCGTTCACCGACGGCCTGATGTTGTCGGTTGTCACGTTGCGATTGGGGCAACTGTCTAGCAGGCAGGCTCAGCGAAATTCAGGGCGCGCCAGTGATGCTTACGGCATGGCCGGCACGCTGGCGAACCGCCTGCGCGCTGCCGAGGAAGTGCTGGCGCGCATGGCCGAGGAGAACCCGCAGCTGCCACTGGTGCAGCGCGTGCTGGCCGCGATCCGGTCGTTCCTGCGGCCGATCTTCAAGGCGCTGGGCGTGACCCTGGAGCTGACCGACGCCGCGATCATCCGCGACTACCTCACGCCGGCGCGGGACTATGTGCGGCGCGGGGCGAAGTGGCAGCTTGCGGCAGGCGTGCCGGCGTTCAGCCGCGATGTCGGGGGCAATGCCTCCACCATCTACGACATCGGGTTCACGCTGCCGAACGGCGCGCGCTATGCTCGTGTCACGCGCGATGCAACTGGAGAGCGATATGACTACTTCGACACCCGAGAAGCTGCAGAACAAGCCGGTCCCGGTCGCGCGCCCGACCGAGCCAGCGCCCGTGCGGCTGTTCAAGGAGCCGAGCGCGTTCGGGCAGAAGGCGGTGGACGAGAACGGGAAGTCGCTGGACTGGTTGTAACTGCGCTTGCGCGCCGAGAGACCGAGGCGCTTGCGACTGTCGAGGAAGTCAATCGCGCGGCTGCCGAGGGCCGGCTTGCGGTAGATCCCGCTCGCCGAAACCAGTGTTTCGCCCGGTCGGCCGCTGCGAGCAAGGACGGCCTTGGCAGCATTGTGATTGGCCGCGTCAACGGCCCCGGATTCCGGCGTGAATGGCACGCGGTTGTTCGCCTTGATGATGGGGCGATGTACGACCCGCTCGACCGTCATTTCTAAGAGCCGGGCATCTACGAGCGCGCCTACGAATTTGCACCCGTTCGCGTCATCGCTCCAGACGCGGTGCGAGCGTTTGTGGCCGACAACGATGGCATGGCGCCTGACCCGCAGACGCTGGGCTTCGAGGACGTCGACACCATCGACTTCAACCGCGGCCCGGCCGTGCCGGCGTCGTGGCAGGTGCCCGACCCGTCGCGGCTGGACGACTTCATCCACACCCTGCAGGACAAGAACGTCGACCTTCGCCGGATCATGCAGGTGATGCGGCAGAACGGCGCACAGATCGCCGACGGCCAAGATGCCTATGTCGTCGAGGAGCTGAACACCAGCCGGAAGGCGGCGCAGATCAAGGCGTTCATCGATGACGAGGTATCGCCGGTCCTCAAGCAGATGAACGTTGAGGGGCTGACGCTGGAGGAGGTCGAGGAGTACCTGCACGCCCGGCACGCCCCGGAGGCGAACCAGCGCATCGCGGACATCAACCCCGGCGACCCGAACCTGCAGGACGGCGGCAGCGGCATGCTGACCCAGGACGCGCTGGATTACATGGCGAACCTGCCGGCAGCGAAGAGGCGGGAGCTGCCTGAGCTTCTGCATCCCTTGGGTGTACGCCTCTGGCCGTTACGAGATCCGCCAGCCGAACGTGCTGGCAGCCCCGCCCCGGCACGCGCAGCAACAAAAAGCTTCACAACTGCGGCAACGGCCGACGCTAAACCGGCACCAGTGCCGGTTTACTTGACGGCACCCCGGCGGCGAACCCGCTGCCGGCCTGACGGCGCCGGAAAGCCCCGCAACTGCGGCGACGGCCGACGCTAAACCGGCACCAGTGCCGGTTTACTTAACGGCATCCCGGCGGCGAACCCGCTGCCGGCCTGACGGCGCCGGAAAGCCCCGCAACTGCGGCGACGGCCGACGCTAAACCGGCACCAGTGCCGGTTTGCTTAACGGCACCCCGGTGGCGAACCCTCTGCCGGCCTTACCTCGGCTGAAAGCCCCGCAGGCGCGGCGACGGCCGACGCCTCAGACAAACCGGCACCAGTGCCGGTTTACGAAACGGGACCGCGGTGCGGCAAGGTCGGCGACAAGATGGCCGCTGGCGAAGTGGTGACGACCGTCACCGGCCGGCAGACCACGCCGCTCCCAAAGATCGCCATGGCCGCCGGCAGCAAGGCCGGGAACACGATCAAGCGCGTCGACGAGTGGCGGATGCCGAACGCGCTGGCCGGGGCCGACGCGACGAGACGGATACCTGATCGGCCGCTCCGTACGGCAAGTCCCGTGTGGAGGCCCAGCGTCATGAGCCCTGCCGCTTCCGCAAGCCGCGGAATCCCTTGCGCCGGCTTTTCGTGTGCATGCCCTTCGTCAAGTCGCGCGCTGCCAGTTGTGAGGAAAGCCACGGAAGTGAGCCCGGATCGGCGTTGTTGGTTGCGCACCAGTTGCTCCAGCACGCGTAAAGATCAGACGACCCAATAACCTGGCGATGACGTGGCGCGACTTCATACAGCTCAGTCAGCCATTGCCCGATCAAGTCTTCATCGCAAAAGTACTCCTCGGTTTCAGCCGTGACCGCCTGCGGCGGATTCAGGCCCTGCGCGCGGTACTGCTTCAGGCCCTCCAACATCCACGCGAGAATGCCGTCACCCTCCGCCAGCAGCTTCTCCTTGAGCGCAAGATCAGGCGCACGCGGCGTGTGGTTGAAGCGCAGTATCTGCAAGCGCCGTCGCATCGCCGGGTCCACATTGCGCACGCTGGGAGTGTGGTTGCCGACGATCACCAGCTTGAACTGCGGCGTGAACTCGAAGAAGTCCTGCCGCATCAGCCTCGCCTTGACGCGATCACCGCCGGTCAGCCACTTGATCCGGCTTTCAGCAAGTCGAGCGCCGCTCTCGGTTTCGCTCGCGACGACAAGGCGCAAGCCGACCCATGACGCAATCTCCGTGGGGTGACGGTCGTGGGCGCTGGCCATGAGGGTTTCGGTTGTCGCGGTCCCGGCGTAATCACCCAGGACGGTTTGCAGGGTTCCGAAGAAAATGCCTTTCCCGTTCCCAC
>CAYPJK010000402.1:0-3180 GCA_964411025.1 uncultured Nevskia sp. | reverse complement strand
CCGGCATCGCGGCTGCCGATCTGGTGGGTGTGCGCCGGGCCTTCGGCTGCGATCAGGGCGTGCGTCTTGGCACCGCCGGTCTTGCCCACGGCGTTGAACTCGGTTTCCGACACGTTGAGCGTCACCGGCACGCGGCCTGGTGGCAGCTGCACCCAGGTACCGAAGCCGAGGATCTGCGAGGCGGT
The DNA here is from genome assembly GCA_964411025.1 of uncultured Nevskia sp. GTDB lineage: Bacteria > Pseudomonadota > Gammaproteobacteria > Nevskiales > Nevskiaceae > Nevskia. The sequence continues at coordinate 2,995 of CAYPJK010000402.1, read as the reverse complement.
GACATCCGTGCGCCGCGTCCAGTAGTAGCTGCCGACCGGGTAGCTCAGTTCGAAGATCGCGCGCCGCAGCTGGTTGACCAGGCTGGCGCTCGGGGTCAGTCCGGCTGCCTGGATCACGCCGACCAGCTCTTCCTGCACGTTGTTCAAGAACAGCGCGGTGACGACGGTGGCCGGGGTGCCGCTGCCGGCATCGCCTTCGGTGAACTGCCGACCGGGGGTGGCGGTGGGGTGATTGATGCGGTCCATTGATCAGGTTCCGTAGGCGAACAGCAGGGCTGTGTGGGCCGGCTTAATGCGGTTGAAAAGGCATTCAAAGGCTTCGTTTCCGAAGCTGGCCAGCGGGTCTCCGGCGGTGCTCAGGCCGGCGCGGAAGCGGCTGATGCCGACCGCTTCGGCCGAGCGCATGCGCCAGGTGTGCAGCGCCGGCTCTTCGATGGTCACGGTGTAGCCGTAGGCAGCGGCCACGCCGATGAAATACGCGCGGCTGGCACCGCCGGTGCCGGTGAGCCGCGCCAGCAAGGCGGCGCGGCGCTGCTCGATGGTCTGCGGCCCGCTGACGCAGGGGTCTGGCAGGCCGGCGGTGATCTCCCATTCCGGCAGCAGTTCGGTGGTGCTGCGCGGGTCGGCCTCGATGCGCAGCGTGTCCGCGCGGGCATGCACGCGAGCCAGCTCGCTGCCGATGGCCAGCAGCAGGCGGCCGAGCAGCGTTTCGGGGCTGGGCTGCCAGGCAGCACCGGTCGGCAGCAGCGCCGCGAGCTGCGCGGCGTAGTCCTCGGCGGTCATGACCACGTGAGCGTGCCCAGCGTGAGGATGGCGCCGGGGCCGGCGGTGACGTTGGCGGCGGGCTGAATCAGGTTGTGGTCGTACTCGCCTGCCGCCTGGCTGATCGCCTCGGCAATGTGGGTGCGCGGGATGGTGCCTTCCGGCACCGCTTCCCTGGCGAACAGATCAGCCAGCGAGGCCGTGACTGCGGCGCGGCCGGCCGGCGTATCAGGGCCGATGGTCACGCGGATGTTCACCGGCTGACGGTTCGGGGCGACGACGTCGACGTCGGCCGTCACCGGCCGGACGCTGTCGAGGTAGGTCTGCGCGGCAGCCACGGTGCCGGCGCTGGCCAGCGCGCTGCCGGTGAAGCTGTCATCGGCGATGTAGACGCGGACGTTGCCGGCACCGAGGTAGAGCGGGAACACCCAGGCGCGGGTGACGCCCGGCACGCTCAGCGCCCACTCGACGTAGTCGGCAGCGTTACCGCCGTGCGGTGGGTTGCTGATGCGGGCCTTGAGCCGCGCCCGCAGGCTTTCGTCGTCTTCCTGATCGCTGCCGCTGTTCAGGCCGCTGGTGTCAACGGTGGCCAGCGCGTCGACGCCGAGCACCGGGCTGACAAACGACAGCACCACGCCGGCCGGCTGGTTGCCGATGCTGCCGGTGATCTGCGCGGCCACGCTGGCCAGCACCGAGCCGCCCACGGCAATCACCACGGCGGCCGTGGTGCGGTACTCGGTGCCGTTCTGGCTTTGCAGGGCGGTGTCGGCCGGCACGGTAATGCCGGCATCGCCGGTGATCACGATGGTGCCGGTGGCAATGGTCGGGCTGCGGCGGCCAATGCCCCAGAGGCTGGCCCAGCCTTCGAGATCGGCACCGGTGGCGGTGTACGGCACGGCCTGGGTCGCGCGCTGGTTGATGTAGCCGTACAGGCCGTGCACGGCAGCGGCCACGGCGGTGGCGATGCTGCCGAGCACAGAGCGGCGCAGCGAGGGCTGCGCGCCTTCGATGCGGGCGCGCATGTCGGCTTGGACGCGCGCCTGCAGCGCGCCGAGACCGGGGCGGAGGAACGGCATGATCAGATCTCCGGTGGGGCTGGCCGGGCGATGCCGGGGAACGGGTACAGGTACGACTGCGCGCCGCCGATGCTGCCGGCGTAGATGTCGTTGTAGATCTCGAAGTTCGGCCGCCAGCGTGGCCGCCACGGGGCCTGTGCGTCGGTGAGGAACTGGAACGCGCCGTAGATCCAGCCGGCGCGGCCTTCGTTGAGCAGGCGCTCACCGGTGTTGGGATCGATGCTGACGCCGAGCCCCAGCGGCTCTTGCGTGACCGAGACGACGCCGGTGTCCCACGGCGCGCCCAGCGAGATCATCCGGGCCTGCTCGGCAGTCACGAGCGATGGGTTGTCGATCGCATCGTCCTTCCAGTTGATCATCTCGATCAGCATGCCGCCGAGGGCCGAGAACGCCGGGTAGCCGAAGCGTTCCAGGATCAGCGCATGCGGCACCAGGGCGCCCATCGCCAGCGACTGGTACTGCAGCGATTTCTGGGCACGGCGCATCTCCAGCGGCAGGGCGCCGACATGCCCCGGCACGTCGGCCGCATCCTGCAGCGTGTCGAGAAATACCTTCCAGCCCCAGCGCAGGTAGTCGGCGCGATCGAGGATGCAGGCGCACACGCCGGAGGCCAGCGCTGCCTGCTGCACGTGGTTGCCTCGGCCGAAGCTGCTGGAGGCCCACACGCCCGGCGCGAGGCGGCCGGCGCCGATCTGTTGATCGAAGAACGCGATCTGCGCGTCCATGCGCGTGCGGAACCACTCGCGGATGGCCTGGTGGTCTGCCGGGCGGCCGATCGGTGCGTCACGCACGCCCAGATACGCGAAGCCCGTCTGGTTGATCTGCGACTTCAGCGAGGTGTCGGCCGTGATGTTGAGGCTTGTGGCCCAGTAGCCGCTGGCACAGGCATCGCGCAGGTAGCGCAGGGTGATCGCGGCATCAGTGACGGTGCCGTAGTAGATCCAACGGTTCATGCGCTGGGTGCAGGCGCCGGCCAGCGCGCGCAGCGGGCCGATGTCCGCCTGGTAGGCGCAGAAAGCCGGCGGAAAAATGATCGAGCGGTTGGGGTTCGATGGCGACGAAGGCCCGTAGATGCTGCTGAAGCCGTAGGCGCTGGACAGCGTGGCAGGGCTGTCGGCACGCGGGGCAAACCACCAGTTTTCGTTGTTCGGTACCCA
>CAYPJK010000401.1:0-3193 GCA_964411025.1 uncultured Nevskia sp. | reverse complement strand
GCGATCACTGCCCGCGACCTGGTACGTAATGCGCTGCGCATGCGCCCGGACCGCATCATCGTCGGCGAGGTACGCGGCGATGAAGTGCTCGACATGCTGCAGGCGATGAACACCGGCCACGATGGCTCGATGACCACGCTGCACGCCAACAACGTCCGCGATGCGATGCACCGCATCGAGCTGCTGGCCGGCTTTGCCGGCTATACCGGCGGCGAACTGACCTTGCGCGGCCAGATCGCCGCCGCGATCCAGCTGCTGGTGCAGGTGGCGCGGCTGCCGAGCGGCCAGCGGCGCGTGATGTCGATCACCGAACTGCGCGGCATGCACGGGCGCGAGCTGTCGATGCATGACGTCTTCCGCTACGAACCGGACACCGGCACGCTGGTGCCGCGGGAGGCTGCATGAACGTCGTCGTCGTGCTGTTCGTGCTGGCTGCGGTGCTGCTGCTCGGCGGCTCCGTGTGGCTGTTCCTGCAGGCCCGTGAACGGGAGACCGATGCCGACCTGAAACTGCGCCTGCGGGTGTCCGGCAGCGACGAGACGGCGATCGGGCAGGGCAGCACGGTGATCAACAACCGCTTCCTGCGGGCGATCTGCCACCTGTTCTGGCGCACCGGCTCGGACATCCGTCCGGCTGCCGTGGTGCGGCTGCTGCTGATCGTCGGCGCGGTCGCCGTTTTCCTGCTGATCACGATTGGGCCGCTGTACACGCTGCCGCTGCTCGGCGTGTTCCTGCTGCTGTTCTACATCGTGCTGGTGCAGCAGGCGGTATGGCGGCGGCGCAAGATCGTCGAGCAGCTGCCGGCCTATCTGGAGAACGTGATCCGCGTGCTGGCGGCTGGCAACACGCTCGACGAGGCCTTGAATCAGGCCGCGCGCGAGGCGCCGAATCCGATCCAGCCGCTGTTCATCTCGATCAGCCGCCAGGTGCGCCTCGGTGCCCTGCTGGAACAGGTGCTGTCGGAAGCCGGCGACATCCACCGGCTGCGCGACCTGAAAGTCATGGCGATGGCCGCCAGCATCAATCGCAAGTACGGCGGCAGCATGCGCGGCGTGCTCAAGAGCCTGATCGTGCTGATTCGCCAGCGCGCCGGCGCAGCCCAGGAACTGCGGGCGCTGACGGCGGAAACGCGGTTCTCCGCGAAGATGCTCGCGGTGATCAACGTCATCCTGTTCGTCTACATGTATCTCAGCAACCCGAAGTACTACGACAAGATGCTGGCCGACCCGAAGGGCGGCATGCTGCTGATCGGTTCGGGTTCGATGCTGTTCCTGGGCTTCATCGCGTTGTGGTGGATGCTCAAGGGCATCGATGAGAGTGATTCATGAGTCCGACCCTCTTCCAGTTCGTGGTGGCGTTCGCGATCCTGTTCGGCGTCGCCACCCTCGGCGTGCTGATCTACATGGCGCTGGAAGCGCGCGCCGCGCGGCGCCTGCGCCGTCGTCTCGGGCTGATCGGCGAAGGTGCCGAGGACTTCGAAGGCGCCGATCACAAGCAGCTGCTGGAAGGTTTTGCACGCCAGGGCCAGTCGCTGGAGAAGCTGGTCGACAAGGAAGGCGAGACGCCGCGCCTGCTGGCCCAGGCGGGCTGGCGCGGGCCGGAAGCGCGGCTGCTGTTCTACGCGCTGCAGGGCCTAGTGCCGATCCTGCTCGGCCTCGGCGTGCTGGCCGGGATCACGCTGGGCGGCAAGCTGTTCCAGGGCCTGCCGCTGGTGCTGACGATCGTCGCGGCGCTGATCCTGTCGATGCTGCTGCCGCGCTGGGTGCTGCGCGCTGCGGCGTCCAGCCGCCGCGCCCGGATGCGCAGCGAAGTGCCGCTGTTCGTGCACCTGCTGGTGCTGCTGTTCGAAGCCGGCCTGTCGACGCGGCAGGCGCTCGGCTCCATCGTGCGGGAAGGACGCGGCGTGCTGCCCGAGCTGGGCCGCGAATTCGATTCCTGCGTGCGCCAGTTCGATGCCGGTGCTGACACCAGCACCGTGCTGCGCCAGCTGGGCGACGTGATGGAAGTCGACGATCTCAGCAGCGTGCTCGGTGTGCTGCGCCAGGTCGACCGTTACGGCGGCGAAGTGCGCGAGCCGCTGCTCGACATGATGAAGCTGATCGAGGAGCGGCGCGGCATGGACCTGCGCGAAAAGGTCAATGTCATCTCCGGCCGGATGACCGTGGTCATGGTGCTGTTCTTCTTCCCGGCGCTGCTGATCTTCGTCGCTGGCCCGGCTGCGCTGTCGATCATGAGCACGCTCGGTTCGGTGTCTGGTGGCGGCTCGCAGTGAGACGCGCATCGGCCCTGCTGTTGGTGTGCGGCCTGTTGGGCCTGACCGCCTGCAGGAGCCAGCCGACGCGGCCGCTGCCGGCGGAGAACTACGACGTGGCCGCTGCCGACCCGGTCAAGATGCAGCAGATCAAGATCGAGGCGATCGAGGCATTGCTGGAGCAGGGGCAGTACTACGCCGCCCTTGCCCATATCGAGGCGCAGAAGCAGCAGACGCGCGACGACCCCGAAGTGCTGTACCTGGAAGCCGAGACGCGTCGCCATCTGAAGCAGCGCGACCAGGCAGATGCGCTGTACCGGCGTCTGATGGGCGGGCCGCTGGAAGGCAAGGCCTGGCACGGGATCGGCCTGCTGACCGCGCCGAAAGATCTCGGCGCGGCGATCCGGGCGCTGCGCAATGCCGCGAGCCGGCTGCCGACCGATGTCGAGATCCGCAACGATCTCGGTTATGCGCTGATGGAAGCGGGCCGCTACGGCGAAGCACTGCCTGAACTGTCGACGGCCGCCGAGCTGGCGCCGGGGCAGCTGAAGAGCCGCAATAACCTGATCGTGCTGATGCTGCTGACCGGTAATCAGGCCGGAGCCGACCAGATGGCGAAACAGTCGGGAACCTCGCCGGAAACCGTGAAACAGTTGCGCGGCCAGGCGCAGCTGATCCGTAACCAGCAGCTTGCCCGCAACGGACGCACCCCCGGCTGAACCCGCCGCCCCCAACACGACGTACCGACGGCTGGCCGCACGCCAGCCGCGACACAGGAGAACGAAGATGCGCGCAACGATACTGCTGACGGCCCTGCTGACGGCCGGTGCCAGCCACGCCGAGACCCCGGCTGCAAATGCCCCAGCGGCCGCGTCGGCCTGCCCCTGTGCCGAAACCGCAACGATCGATCTCGGCGCGGCACCGGAACCGGAATCGGCGGTG
>CAYPJK010000400.1:0-3224 GCA_964411025.1 uncultured Nevskia sp. | reverse complement strand
CTGGCTGCTCGACCAGGCCGGGCTGGAGCCGGGCTTTCTCGTCGGCGGCGTGCCGGTGAACTTCGGCGTCTCGGCACGGCTGGGCCGCGGCAAGTGCTTCGTCATCGAGGCCGACGAGTACGACACCGCGTTCTTCGACAAGCGTTCGAAGTTCGTCCACTACCGGCCGCGCACCGCGATCCTCAACAACCTCGAATACGACCACGCCGACATCTTTCCGGACCTGGCCGCGATCGAACGCCAGTTCCATCACCTGATCCGCACCGTGCCCGGCCAGGGTCGGCTGATCGTCAATGCCCAGGACGTCAACCTGCCACGGGTGCTGAAGATGGGTGTGTGGAGCGAGGTCGACTGGTTCGACGGCAGCGGCCATGACGCCCGCGGCTGGTCGGCGCAGCGCAACGACCACGGCTTCACCTTGCTGCAGCACGGCCTGCCGGTCGGTACCGCCGCCACGCCGCTGGCGGGCCCGCACAACCGCGCCAATGCCGTGGCAGCCATTGCAGCGGCGAGCCATGTCGGCGTCGCGCCGGCCCAGGCGCTGCGGGCGCTGGAACGCTTTCGCGGCATCAAGCGGCGGCTGGAACTGCTCGATACCGTGGCCGGCGTCGAGGTCTACGACGATTTCGCCCACCACCCGACCGCCATCGAAGTGACCATCGCCGGCCTGCGCGAGCGCGGGCCTGGCCGCATCCTCGCGGTGCTGGAGCCGCGCTCCAACACCATGCGTCTCGGCGGCCATGCCGGCGGCGACCTGGCCGCCAGCCTCGGCGACGCCGACCTTGCCTTCGTGATGGCCCGCGCCGATCTGACATGGGACGCCGGTGCTGCGCTGGCGGCGGTTGGCGAGCGCCTGCGGCTGCACCAGGATCTCGACGCGCTGGCCACCGCCATCGTCGCCGAAGCGCGCCCGGGCGACCGCGTGCTGGTGATGTCCAACGGCGATTTCGGTGGCCTGCACCGGCGTGTCATCGAGCGCCTCGCGGCAGGCTGAATCCGCCACGGCGCGCAGCACCGCCGCCGCCGCGGGTCGCCGGAGATGTCCGGCCTGCATCCAAATCCGCGTTCTCGGGGTACACCCGAAGGTCTTCACGCTTGCCGACTGCCGTTCGAACGGCACCGGCGACCGCGCGCAAGACGCAGGACCCCCGCCGCCGGCATCCCGGCTGCGCACACTCAAGAACGAGGAGACCCACCCATGGCCTTGCATCATCCCCGCTGGACAGCCGCCGTCGCGGCCATTTTCATCGCCGGTTGCAACAACCAGGACAGCTTCACGCCGCCGGTCACGCCGCCGGTCCCGCCGGCCGTCACCGACAGCTACCTGCTGACCAGCGCCAACCGGCTGGTCGGCTTCAACATTGCCGGCACCGGCGATATCCAGATCAGCAATGCGATCACCGGGCTCGCCGAAGGCGAGTCGATGGTCGACATCGCGTTCCGCCCCAATGACGGCCTGCTGTACGGTTTGGTGGTCAGCGGCACCAGCGGCCGCATCGTGACGATCGACCCGACCACCGGCGCAACCACCGCCGTCAGCACCCTCAGCGCCGATCCGACCGACACCACGGCGCCGTTCGCCGGCCTGTCCGGCACCCGGTTCGGCATCGACTTCAACCCCGTGCCGGATCGCCTGCGGGTGATCTCCGACGCCGGCCAGAACCTGCGCATCAATGTCGCCACCGGCGCCACCATCACCGACACCGCACTGAACGGTGCCGGCACCGGCGCCACCGCCACTGCCTACACCAACGCCTTCAATGCGGCCTGCCGGACCATGCAGTTCGCGATCGATCCGACCAGCGACCGGCTGTTCCAGCAGAACCCGCCGAACGACGGCGTGCTGACCGCGATCGGCAACCTCGGAGTCGACGCCGACAGCATCGGCGGCTTCGACGTCGCCACCTCGCAGACCGGCGTCAACTCGGCGTTCGCGGTGCTGAACACGGCCGACGGTACCGCGGTCTATGCCATCGACACCGCCACCGGCGCCGCCACCCAGACCGCGACGCTGTCGCTGGCCGATGCGGAAACCGCAGCCGGCTTCGCGATCCGCGCGCAGAGCCGCTTCACCGCGCAGGCGGCCGGTGACCTGTTCGGCCTCGCCGCCGACGGCAGCTTCGGCACCTTCACGCGCACGGCACCGGCCAAGCTGTGCACCACCGGCACGGTCAGCGGCCTGCCGGAAGCGACCACGCTGCTCGGCATCGACAGCCGCCCGGCCACCGGTCAGCTGATCGGCCTCGGCAGCGACAGCAAGCTCTATGCGATCTCGCCCACCGGTGCGGCCAGCGAGCTGTGCCCGCTGGTCGTCGATCCGGCCGACGCGACGCTGCCGTTCACGGCCCTGCCTGCCGACGCCAGCTTCGGCATCGGTTTCAATCCGGTGCCGGACCGCCTGCGGGTGACCACCAGCACCGGCCTGAACCTGCGCATCAACACCAACCCGAATGAAGCGGGCATGTGCCTGGTGACCACCGACACTGCGCTGACCGGAGCCACCTCGGTCACCGGCGTCGGCTACACCAACACCATCCCGGGCGCAGCCAGCACCACGCTGTACGCGATCGACAGCGGCGCCGACACCTTCCTCCGCATCGGCAGCAACCCGGCCAACGGCATCGCCGGCGACCCCGGCAATCCGAACAGCGGCGTGGCGACCACCATCGGCTCGCTGGGCATCGGCGACATCGGCGACAACAGCGCCTTTGTCGTCGACGGGCGCAACAACGCCGCGCTGCTGGCGGCCGCCGCAACCGGCGCCAGCGCCTCGACGCTGTACACCGTGAACCTCGCCACCGGTGCCGCCACGGCCGTCGGCGCGATCGGCGGCGGCGCCGGCACGGCCACGCTGGCGCCGCTGGTCGGCCTGGCGCTGACCACCGGCAGCAATCTGCGTGTCCATGCGCTGACCAGCGACAACCACCTGCTGAGCTTCACGCAGACCAACAACGCCTTCACGCCCAACACTGCGGTCGATCTGACGATCACCGGCCTCACCGCCGGTGAATCGCTGCTCGGCATCGACGTCCGTCCGGCCAACGGCCTGCTGTACGGCATCAGCTCGCTGAACCGCGTCTACGTGATCAACACTACGACCGGTCTGGCGACGCTGGCGGCGACGCTGGCCGCCGATCCGACCGACGCCTCCGCACCGTTCTCGGCGCTGGCTGCCGGCGCCCGCTTCGGGGTCGACTTCAACCCGGTGCCGGACCGCCTGCGCG
>CAYPJK010000399.1:0-3228 GCA_964411025.1 uncultured Nevskia sp. | reverse complement strand
TGATGCGGCCGCCGGTCATCGTCTTCTCGCCGGTGTCGACCAGCGTGACGCGCCATGGCTCGACGCCGTTGCGATGGGTCTTCATCGAGCGGGTGTCGAGGTCGAACGTCACATCCGACCGCGCCAGCGTATAGTCCCGGAAGTACTGCTTGATGAGATGGCCCTTGTAGCCGCAGCAGATCACGAAGTCGTTCAGCCCATGGGCCGAGTAGATCTTCATGATGTGCCAGAGGATTGGTTGGCCGCCGATCTCCACGAGCGGCTTGGGACGCGTGGCACTTTCCTCGCTGATGCGGGTTCCGTAGCCGCCGGCCAGGATCACGACTTTCATGGCCAACTTGTCTCAGACCGGGCCGCCGCAACCGAGTGATCAAGTTGTGGCACGTGCACTGCGCCATTGTCTGTCCGTGCCGCTCGACGACAAATGTCTCAAATGCCTCTTGATGCGGCCTATCGCCGACGCACCGTCGCCGCCAACTTCCTTGCCGTCAGCATCGCCAGCGGACTGACCGTCCTCATCGGCATCTTCACGACGGCCTACAGCCGCCGGGTGCTCGGGCCGGCAGCGGTCGGACAAGTGACCTGGAACGCCGCGGTGCTCACTTACCTGGCGCTGTTGGCGAGCCCTGCCCTGCAGATCATCGGTCAGCGCGACATCGCCTCCGATCCCCGGCAGACCACGCCGATCACGTCGCTGGTGCTCAGCCTGCAATTCGTGCTGGCAGTCGTCGCCTACGCCGCAACTCTTGTTCTTGCGCTGGCCAATCCGCGCGGCGCCGATGCCAGTGCCCTGCTGGTGTTGCAGGGCCTCAGCCTGCTCGCCAGCGCAGGCACCGTCACCTGGGTGCTGCAGGGCCACCAGCGCATGGTGGCACCGTCGATCGCCTCGCTGATCGTCAACCTGCTGCAGATTCCCGCGCTGCTCGCCCTGGTCCGCCAGCCCGACGACGTCTACGTCTTCGTCCTCTACACCCTGCCGTTCTCCCTGGCGCTGATCGCCTTCAATTTCTGGTACCTGCAGCACCTCGGACTGCTTCAGATCGGCCAGCTACGGCCGCGCCTTGCCGGCACCGCCGCGTTCCTTTCGCAGGCCTGGCCGCTGGCCCTGTCCCAGGGTGCGGCGCTGCTGATCTACAACTGTGGCGCCATTGTCCTGGGCTTCACCCACAGCGACGCTGAAGTGGGCCTCTACACCACAGCCTACCGGCTGATGTTCATGTCGACCGTGGTGAGCGGCGCCATGCTCACGGCCTACTTCCCGGTGCTGGCCCGCGTTCGCCACGACCCACCGCAAGCGGCGCGGGTATCGGCCGAGTTCGCCACTCTGATGGCTTGGATGGGCCTGCCCATCGCGGCGCTCGGCTGGGCCAGCGGGCGCCACGTCAACGACCTTCTGTTCGGCGCGCAATTCGCTGCGAGCGGTCCCTACTTCGAATGGCTCTGCCTCGCGATCGGCCTGGTGTTCGTCAATATCGGCTTGGGTACGCCGCTGCTCGCCTGGGGCTATCAGAAGCTCCACCTCAAGATCGCCGCCGGCGCGGCAATACTGAGCGTGGTGCTGAGCATCGTGTTGATCCCCACCCACGGCGGATGGGGGGCAGTCGCGGCGATCCTGGCCGCCGAAGCTCTGGTGCTGATCCTGATCATCGCGGCGCGCTGGCGACTGGGCCTCGGCCGCCATCCGCTCGCGGCCGTGCTGCTGGCGCCATCATTGTGCAGTTTCGTCGTGGCGCTCGCCATCGTTGCCCTGCCACGGGCAGCGACTGCCTACTGGTGGCTCGAGCTGGCCGTCGGCGCTCTGGTGCTGCTCGGCTGTGTCTTCGTGTTCGAGCGCCGCATCGTGTCGGCGGTGCGCGGGTTGCTGCGGCGGGCCGCCTAGTTACCGCACCACCGTCCGCAGCACGAAGTAGACGGTACGCGCCACCACGGCCGGCGCCAGGCTGCAGCGCAGCGCCTCCGATGCCTGGCGCCAGGCCGCGACACGCTGCCCGGATTTCCAGAGTTGCCGGGCACGCCGCGCGGCGCGGACGCCGGCGGCCCGGTTGGCGGCGCGGCGCATGCGCTCGGCATCACCCGGCGGCAGCGCGGCACAGGACAGATCGATCGAGCGGCGCTCGTCGACCATGTTCTCGCCGGTGCGGAACAAGCGACTGCTGTCGGCGCCGGCATGGACCCGGTAGCACGCCAGCGGCTGCGGATCGTAGAAGATCGGCGCGTACAGCGAGATCCGCTTCCACATGTCCCAGTCGAGGCAGTGGAAGAACACAGACAGGAAGCCACCGATTTCTTCGTAGACGGACCGCCGTACGGCAATGCAGGCGAACTGGATCCTCTGATCGAGCAGCTGGCGCACCGCGAATCCTTCATCAAGGATGCCTGGCTTGCGCGCCTCGAGGTCGCTCACCGCCGTCCAGTGCCCGTCCTCGTCGATGTAGATCACCCGGCAGGCGGCAGCGCCCACTTCGGGATGCTCGTCGATTCCTTGTCGCAATCGTTCGTAGAAACCCGGCCGGACGGTATCGTCACCATGGAGGATGTGGACCCAGTGGCCGCTCGCGCGACGGATGCAGCTGTTGAAGTTTCCAACCATGCCGAGGTTTTCGGCGTGACGGTGGAACTTGACGCGACCACCGCCGATCTCGCGAACCAATCGTTCCGGATCGCCCTCGGTCGAGCAGTTGTCGACCACCTCGATCTGCATCTCCCCTGGACCGGGATCCTGGCTTAGGACGCTTTGCAGGGTTTCGCGCAGATAGTGTTCTGGTGCGTTGTAGATCGGGATCATGACCGACCAGAAGGGCCGCACCGTCCCTTGCGGCAGCGGCTCGATCCGTGGCGGATCGGTCATTGGCGGTGAAGGTGGATCGTTCGTCACGGAACTAGAACGGGCAACCGGCGCGAAAGGGTTGCCGTCGAGCTGGCTGACGCGAAGCGCTGCACGCATTTGTGAACCCCAGGTGGACCAGCAAGCCACCTCCCACACTGGTGGCTCAGTGTCGGAATTCTGCTTGCAGTTGATGCACGGATGAGGTGATCAAACTGTGATTAGCCGATCGTTACAGCAGCCGGCGCGTTATGCCGCGGTTGCGAAATCGGCAGCGAATAGTTGCTCCTGTTCGCGGCGCAGCCGGTCGATCAGGCGGCCGGCCGGCAGTTCGACGTCGGAATAGCGCAGCACCTCGTCCTTGGCGACGTCGCGCCGCACCGTGCAGCCGGGCGCGATGCCCA
>CAYPJK010000398.1:0-3232 GCA_964411025.1 uncultured Nevskia sp. | reverse complement strand
CGAGGCGGTACACGAAGATCAGGCCGAGCACCGCGAACCGCGCCGGTGCCAGCGACGCGGCCAACGGCGGCGCGACGGTGCCGGCCTCGCCGAGCGCCGACAGCAGTCCGTTGACCAGCAGGAACACGAGACCGGTGGCCAGCGCGCCGAGCACCTGGGCGCCGCCGGCACCGCCGCGTGTCAGCGCGATCGCCACCGGCGTCGCCAGCAGCAGCATCACCAGCGCCGACAGCGGGTCGCTGAAGGCCCGGGCGATGCGCGTGCGGTAGAACGAATCGGTCTTGGTGCCGGACTGGCTGCCGGCCAGCACCTGCGCCGCCAGCCCGCCCGACACATAGGGTTCCGACGCCGACAGGCGCATCAGATCCGAGGGCTTGAGTCGCGTGTCCCACGGCAGCTGCGCCTGTACCGGCGCGTGCCGGCCGGCACGGAGATCGGTGACCACCGCATCGATCAGGGTCCAGGCGCCATCGGCGTATTCGGCGCGGCTGGCGACGGTCCGGCTGGCCAGCAGGCCGGCGTCGTCCCGGCGGTAGATGCGCACCTCGTCCAGCCGCCGGCCATCGGGCATCACGGTGGCCACGCCGACCACGGCACCGGCCGTGCGGAACCACAGCAGCTCGGTGTCCGGGTCTTTGTCGGGCGACGGCGGCAGGCTGGCCCACCAGGCCGTCAGCGCCTTCTGCGAGCGCGGCACCACCACTTCGGCGAGCAGCGCGTGCAGCAGGCCGATCGCGATCACCGTCGGCAGCAGCGCCAGCAGCACGCGGCGGAACGGCAGGCCGGCAGCACGCATCGCACAGATCTCGTTCTGCCGCGACAGGGTCGAGAAGCTGAAGATCGCGCCCAGCAGCGCCGCCAGCGGCACCGCCTGCAGCAGCACGCTCGGCGAGCGCAGCACGGTGTAGTGGGCGATGCCGGCAAAGCCCTGGCCGCGGCTGAGGATGTCGGTGGAGGTTTCCAGCAGGTCGAGCACCTGGAACAGGCCGCCGAGCCCGCACAGCACCGCGAAGCAGCGCAGCGCCAGCAGGCCGCGCAGGTAGCCGCCGAGGCCGCTGCCGATCAGGAACAGCCTCATTTCGGCTTGGCGGCCGGCTTCAGGCGGGCGACCACGGCCGCCACCCGATCCTCGAGCGCCGACACCGCGCGGGTCACGGGGTTGTCGCCGGGGCGCGCCAGGCTCTGGCTGTATATCCAGCCGCACAGCACGGCAAAGACCAGCCACGGCAGCCAGACGCCGAGATAGGCGTTGACCTTGCCGGACTCGGCCAGGCTCTCACCGAGCTGCAGGCTGTTGTGGAACAGCAGCATCAGCACGGCGGCGACGATCAGGCTGGCGGTGCGCTTGCCGCGCTTGGCCGACATGCCGAGCGGAATCGCCAGCAGCGGCAGCAGCGGCAGCGACAGCGTGCGCGCCAGCCGGCCATTGAATTCACCGGTCAGCTTGGCCTGGCTGATCGGCGTGTCCTGTCCCGGCAAGCCGCCGGCCAGCAGCTCCGGCGCGGTCAGCTCCCGCTCGTTGCCACCGCGGGCGCGGAACGGCGGGGCATCCGGCGTGAAGGCGGTATTGCTGTCCATCTGCGCGAAGTGCACGTCCAGCAGCCCGCTGTCCGGCTTGTCGCGCAGGTGCTGGCCGTCGTGCAGGGTCAGCTTCAGCCGGTGGCCGTCGTCGGACGGCGTCAGCTCGCCGGTTTCGCCGACCGTCAGTTCCTCGCGGCCGTCGACTTCGCGGCGGATGAACACGCGCCGGAGCCGCCGGCCGGTCTTGTCGACTTCGTCGGCCGTCAGCGTGTAGCCACTGCCGGCGCTGGCGAAGGTGCCGGGCTGCAGCCGCGCGTCCCAGCCCGCATTGAGCGCCGAATACATCACCGCCCGGTAGTCGTAGCGGGCATAGGGCTGCAGCCAGCCGAACACCCACGCGCTGAACAGCGACAGCACCACCGACACCGCGAGGAACGGCTGCGTCAGCCGCGCAATCGACTGGCCGCCGGCCAGGTAGGCATCCAGTTCGTTCTCGTCGCCGAGCTTGGAAACCACGACGAACAGCGCAACGAAGAAGGCCGCCGGCAGCGCGAGGCCCAGATAGTGCGGCACCAGGTTGGCGATCAGCCGGAACACGGCCGGCAGCGCGTGGTTGTTCTCGGCCAGCAGATCGAACAGCCGCAGCAGGCGTTCCAGCAGCAGCGCGATCAGCACCGTGCCCAGGCACAGCGCGAACGCCGGCAGCAGCTGGCGCAGCAGGTAGCGGTCGAGCAGGGTCGGCATCAGCGGGGCTGCCAGGCGGCGGCCCACTCGGCCGCCAGCTGCTCGATCCGGATGTCATCGAGGCCGACCGCCTCGGTCAGCGCCGGCGGGTTGGGCCAGCCGGCATCGGCAAACGCCAGTCCGTTCCAGTGACGAACGCCCTCGTAGCGCGGGATGACATGAAAGTGCACGTCCGGGTCGACCATCATCAGCATCAGCCAGTTCAGACGCTGGTAGTCGACCTGAGTCTTCAGCAGGCGTTCGACACCGATGGTGATGTCGCGCAGCTCGGCGAACGCCTGCGGGCTCAGGGCCGAGAACGCGGTCACCGGCTCCTTGCAGACCACCACGAGGCTGCCGAAGGTCGGCTGCTTGGGCCGCAGCTGGACGGTCCAGCAGGCGGTCTCGGCAATCCGCGAGCGGGGCCAGGCGAATTTCAGGGCGGTGGGATTCGGCATCGGCGCGGGGCAATCGGTGGGCAAGGTTACCGCGAGTCAGCGCAGCCGATAACCGCCGCCGTCGACGAACCGCTGCTGTACCGGCTGCCAGCGGCGGGCCTGCACGTCGATCGTCCAGCGTCCGTCGATGCGCTCGAAACCGAGCAGGTTCCAGCGCCCGCCCTCGTCCTTCGGATTCGGAATCGCCGAGACCGACGGCACGCCCAGCACCGGCACCAGGCCATCCGGGCCGGGCAGCGGATCGAAGCGGGCGTCGCGCGAATGGCCGTGCAGCAGCAGCTCGGCGCCGTGGCGGGCAATCACCGCGCGCAGCGCGGCGCGATCATCCAGCGCCTTGCGGCGCTTGACCACGCCATCGGCCGGCGGGTGATGCAAGGCCACCACGCGCGCCAGCCCGCGCCGGCCGAAATCGGCCAGCAGCGCTGCCAGCGCGTCGAGCTGCGCGCGACCCAGGCGGCCGCTGGCCAGCCCCGGCGCCGTCGGCTGTGCGCTCGACAGGCCGATCAGCGCCAGCTCGCCGCGCACGCGCA
>CAYPJK010000397.1:0-3248 GCA_964411025.1 uncultured Nevskia sp. | reverse complement strand
GCGGACAGGAAGACATGATCGAAGACACCGCCATCAACATGGCCCGCGAACGCGGTCTGCTGGCTGCCTGAGGAGCCCTGCCCATGCCGATTGCCCAGATCTTCCTCGTCGAGGGACGTGACGAGGACCAGAAGCGTGCAGTCATCGAGAAGGTGACCAATGCGCTGTGCGAAGCGGTTGCCGCACCGCGTGAAGCGGTGCGCGTGATCATCACCGAAATGCCGAAGACCCAGTTCGGCATCGGCGGCAAGAGCGTCAAGGATCTCGGCCGCTGAAACGCTGAGCCGTTGCGCCGACCCGATGCCGGATTGGCCGGCCGGGTCGGCCTGCGACTTCTCATTGCCTCGTGCGGCAGAATGCGCCGCGACTGTCGCTCTCTGGCGGCAGACCGATAACGAACGGACGCAGGGCGCTTGCCTCTGACGCGCCGCAGGCAGAGGAGGGCGGGACCATGGCGTCATTCGGCACGACGCTGGCAACCAAGCTGATTCCACCCGCCAAGCGCGGCGCGCTGATCGAGCGCCCGCAGCTGTCGTCGCGGATCTCCCAGCTGGCCGACCACAAGCTGGTGCTGGCCTGTGCACCAGCCGGCTACGGCAAGACCAGTGTGCTGGTGCAGGCCTGGACCCAGTATCAGGCCGCTGGCCGCAGCGTCGGCTGGATCAGCCTGGACGAGGGCGACAAGGATCTCAGCACCTTCGTCACCTACTGGGTCGACGCCGCGCGACGTGCCGGCCTGCGCTTCGGCCAGACGCTGTCGACGGTGATCAGCACCGGCGCAACCCTGCCGACCGACACGCTGCATGCGCTGGTGCTCAACGAGCTGTCGACGCTGGAACGCGATTTCTACCTGTTCCTCGACGACTACCACCTGGTCAGCGATGCCGGGATCCGCGCGCTGATCAATGCCGTGCTGCTGTCGCCGCTGCATCGTGTGCACCTGCTGATCGCGACGCGCACCCACAACGAGCTGCCGGTCGGCCGGCTGCGGGCGCTCGGTGCGATCCACGAGTTCGAGGTGGCCGACCTCGCGTTCTCCGAGCGGGAGGTCGGCGAGTTTGTCGGCCGCATCAGCGGCGTGCCGCTGAACCCGGCGCAGATCACCCGACTGCGCAGCGGCACCGAAGGCTGGGCGGTATCGCTGCAGATGGCGGGCATTGCGCTGCACGGCAGCCACAATGTCGATCGTTTCCTCGACCAGTTTTCCGGCGAGCACCGCAGCATCGGCGACTTCCTTGGCGAGGAAGTGTTCCGTCGCCAGCCGCCGGATCTGCAGGCCTTCCTGATGGCCACCGCGTTGCTGCGCCGCTTCAATGCCGCGCTGGCCAATGCGCTGCTCGGGCGTGACGACGGCGCCGCGATGATCGAAGAGATCGAACGCCGCAACCTGCTGGCGTTCTCGCTGGACGCCGAGCGGCGCTGGTTCCGATATCACCACCTGTTCTCGGATTTCCTGCGCCGGCGCCTGCACGACCAGCACCCGGCCGATGTCGCCGGCTATCACCAGCGGGCCTCGGACTGGCTGGCCGAGCATCACTTCATGACCGATGCCATCGAGCACGCCTTCAGCGCCGGCAATGTCGAGCGCAGCGGCTATCTGCTGGACATCGCCTGCGACGAGCTGTTCGCCGCCGGACAGACGATGACGCTGATGGCGATGTCGGCGCGGCTGCCGCGTTCGCTGCTCGATCGACTGCCGCGCCTGCAGCTGGAGCGCGCCTGGCAGAACGTGCTGCTCTGGCGCTTCGACGATGCCAAGGCCGAGCTCGATCGGGTGCGGCGCGTGCTGCAGGAACGCCGGATGGCCGCCAGCCAGGCGGACGACGTCGATCGGGTGTTCCTGGAAGCCAAGCTGGCCCATCGCGAGCTGATGCTGGCGCTGCTGTCGGACGACATGCCGGCCGCCGCACAGCTGTCGCAGCGCTGGCTGCAGGATGGCCGGACCCGCGATCCATTCATGTGCGCGTCGACCGGCTCGGCGTTAATGGCGGCGCACCGCGAGCTGTTCCGCTGCGAGGGTGTGGCCACCTCGGCGCGGATGCTGCACGACCGCTTCGTCGAAGGCGGGGCGCGCTACGGCATCGTTTTTCATCAGACCATCGCCGGCACCACGTTCGCCGCGCGCGGCGATCTGGATCGCGCCCGGGATGCCTATGAACTGGCGCTGCAGGCCGCAGTGGAACTGCACGGCGAGCATTCGGCGCTCTACAACATGCCGGCGCTGATGCTCGCCGAACTGCATTACGAGCGGAACGAGCTGCACCTGGCGGAAGAAGCGCTGGCGCAAAGAGAGGTCGACTCGGAACTGGGCTTCGTCGACAACCTGATCGCCGGCTTCCTGACCTCGGCCCGGCTGATGAGCCTGCGCGGTCGCCGTGCCGAGGCCGATACGCTGCTCGAGGAAGGCAACTGGCTGGCCACCGAGCGCGGCTTCCTGCGGCTGCATGCCGCGCTGCTCAACGAGCGACTGCGCCTGCGCCTGCTCGATGGCGACCTGCGCGGCGCGCGGGCCCTGTTCAACGGCAGTCCCTTGAGGCCGCCGCCGTCGCCGGTGACGCCGGACGACAACGCGCTGACCCGCGAGCTGCTGATGACCCTGGCGCTGGCGCGCCTGCTGCTGGCCGAAGGCGATGCCCGTGCCGCCGCGCTGCTGCTGCGGCCCTGGTACGCCCACGCCTGCAGCCGACACTGCCACCGGCTGGCCATCGCCACCGGCGTGCTGCTGGCCCGGGCGCTGGCGGCGATGGCCGACCGCCGAGCCGCGCAGCGCTGCCTGCTGGAATGCCTGCAGCTGGGCGAGCCGGGTCGCTTCGTGCGCAGTTTCGTCGACGAGGGTGCGGAGCTGCTGGCGCTGCTGGCCGAACTGCGCGCGGCCGATGGCGCACCGGCGGCGTCGATCGACGAGGGTTATCTGTCGGCGATCGTCGGCGGTGTCGAAGGGTCGGGACAGCGTCTGCCGGCGGCCGATCAGGAAGCCGATGCAATCGGCAACGAACTGCTCACTCCGCGCGAGATGCAGATTCTGGCGCTGGCGGCACAGGGCAACCAGAACCATGACATCGCCGAGCAGCTGTTCCTCGCCGACAGCACGGTGAAGTGGTACTGGCAGCGCATCTTCGACAAGCTCGATGTGCGCCGCCGGCCCGACGCCATCAAGCGCGCCCGGCAGAACGGCTGGATCGCCTGAAGGCCGCGATCAGCGCCAGGCAGCCGGGCTCTTGATGGCCGCGCTGGCCCGGCACTGGCGC
>CAYPJK010000396.1:0-3263 GCA_964411025.1 uncultured Nevskia sp. | reverse complement strand
ACCGGCGGGCCGATGGCGCGCAGCGTCGAGGATCTGGCGGTCGCGCTCGGCGTGATGACCGGTGTCGATGCGGCCGACCCGGCCACCGCGAAGAGTGCCGGCCACGCCGAGCAGGATTACCGCAAGTTCCTCAAGCGCGGCGCGCTCAAGGGCGCGCGGATCGGCGTCGCGCGCGATTTCATGGGCAAGGACGCCGGCACCGATCTGGTGATGGCGCGCGCCATCGAGATGCTGCGGCTGAAGGGCGCGACGGTGGTCGACATCAAATACCCGGATTACCTGCTGGCCGCCAAGCAGCCGCTGCTGACCTTGATGATGTCGTCGGAGTTCAAGGCCCAGATCACCGACTACCTGAAGACCACCGGCCCGGCCTATCCGAAGACCTTCGAGCAGGTGGTGGCGCTGTCCAACGACCCGAAGACCGGCTACCGCGCGCCGGAAAAGGCGTACGCGCTGAAGTACACCGCCGCGCAGGCGCTGGCGCTCGATGACCCGCGCTACCTCGCGGCCAAGAACCAGGGCCTTCCGGCGATCAAGGCCGGCATCGATGCGCTGTTCGTGGCCGACAAGCTCGACGCCATCGTCTACCCGACTTCGCCGAAGCCGGCGACCCTGATCGGCGAACCGTCGGTCGGTGGCCTGTCGGCAACCAGCTTCGCCAACGAAACCGGCTACCCGGATCTGATCGTGCCGGCCGGCATCACCCCGAGCGGTCTGCCGGTGACGATCTCGTTCTTCGGTCCGGCCTGGAGCGAGCCGAAGCTGCTCGGCTACGGCTACGACTTCGAACAGGCGACCAAGGCCCGGGTGCTGCCGAAGACCACGCCACCGCTGCCGGGCGACAGCCTGGCGATGCGCAACTGACGCGGGGGCAAGCCGATGACCCGCATTCCGATGTCCTGTCTGACCGGCCGCCTGCCGGGCCGTCCGCTGGCTGCACTGGCGGTGGCCGCAGCGCTGGCTTTCGCGAGCCCGGCGCAGGCCGCGCTCGACCTGGCCACCGCCAGCATCACCGAGCTGCAGGCGCTGATGACCGGCGGCAGCCTGACTTCCGAGCAGCTGGTGCGGCTCTACCTCGCCCGCATCGAAGCCTATGACGGCAAGGGGCCGGCGCTGAACAGCGTGATCACGCTGAACCCGCGTGCGCTCGCCGAAGCGAAGGCGCTGGACAAGGAACGCCGCGAGAAAGGTCCGCGCTCGCCGCTGCACGGCATCGTGCTGCTGGCCAAGGATGTCTTCGACACCAAGGACCTGCCGACCTCCGGCGGCTTCAAGCCGATGGCCACCTCGCAGCCGGATCGCGATGCCTTCGTCATCGACCGCCTGCGCAAGGCCGGCGTGGTGATCCTGGCCAAGCTGAATCAGTCCGACTGGTACGGCGTCGCCGCGCCCGGCGGCAGTTCGCTGAAGGGACCGGTGCTGAGCCCGTACAACGCCAGGAAATCGACCGGCGGCTCGAGCAGCGGCACCGGCTCGGCGATCGCCGCCTGGTTCGGCACCGTCGGCCTCGGCAGCGATACCACCGGCTCGATCGTCATCCCCAGCACCTTGGCCAATCTGGTCGGCATCTCGGCGACCCACGGCCTGGTCAGCCGCACCGGCATGATGTGGAGCAGCCCGTCGCAGGAAAGCGGCGGGCCGATGTGCCGCAGCGTTGCCGACTGCGCTGCCGTGCTCGACGTCATCGCCGGCTATGACGCCGCCGATCTCGCCACCCAGGCCAGCATCGGCAAGTTGCCGGAGCAGCCGTACAGCCGCCATGTGTCCAGGACCGGGCTGAAGGGTGCGCGCCTCGGCGTGCTGCGCGAGATGGTCCGCAGCGGCCCGGTGCACGAGGAAGGCCGGGCGCTGTTCGAGAAGGCGATTGCCGACTTCAAGGCGGCCGGCGCGGTCGTGGTCGACCCGGTCGACACCGGCCTCGGGCTGGCCGATAGCCAGACGCTGGCCGATGCGCCGCGCTACGAGGTCGCCACCGCGATCGACGCCTATCTGGCCCGGCTGCCGGCCAGCGCGCCGGTTCGCAGCGTTGCCGAGATGATCGCCAAGGGCGGGGCGCTGGTGAAGCCGCGCATCGTCGAGTCCCACCAGTACGGGCCGATCGACCACAGCCCGGAACTGCTGGCGGCGATGAAGCATCAGACCGTGATGCGCGAGGCGCTGACCGGGCTGATCGACAGGTACCAGCTCGACGGCCTGATCCTGCCGTACCGCACCGCGCTCGCCGACGACTTCAAGGCCACGCCGAACCCGCCGGCCGCACCGGGCGCGCGCAGCGAGAGCCGCAACGCCATCGCCTCCTACACCGGCCTGCCGACGATCGTCGTGCCCGGCGGCTTCTTCCCGTCAGACGGCATGCCGTTCGCCGTGCAGTTCCTCGGCAAGCCGTTCACCGAGCCGACCTTGATCCGGCTTGCCAGCGGCTACGAGGCCGCCACCCATCACCGCCGGGCACCGGCCGCGACGCCGCCACTGGCCGGCGAAGCGCTGCTGCCCTGATTGACCTGCATCCACCGCCCCCTTCCGAGGAACCGCTTCCCATGACGCCGCTCAAGCAGTCCGCCCTCGCGTTCGCCTTCGCGATCGGCAGCCTCTCCACCGCCCAGGCCGCCAGCCTGAATCTGGCCACCGCCACCATCGCCGACCTGCAGGCCGCCTATGGCAGCGGCAAGCTCAGCGCCGTTCAGGTCACCCAGGCGTATCTGGCGCGCATCGCCGCCTACGACCAGAAAGGCCCGGTGATCAACAGCGTGATCACGCTGAACCCGAAGGCACTCGAGGTCGCCAAGGCGCTCGATGCCGAGCGCAAGGCCGGCAAGGTGCGCGGCCCGCTGCACGGCGTGCCGATCGTGCTGAAGGACAACTTCGACACCTTCGATCTGCCGACCACGGCCGGCTCGCAGCTGCTGAAGGGCTCGATCCCGCCGGACGATGCCTTCGTCGTCAAGAAGCTCCGTGACGCCGGCGCGATCATCGTCGCCAAGGTCAATCTTTCGGAATGGGCCGGCAGTGGCGGCAGCGTCAGCGGCGCCACCGACCCGGCGGTGCTGAAGGCCGGCGCGGTGCCCAACGGCAGCAGCTCGATGGGCGGCCAGACCCGCAACCCGCACGATCTGACCCGCGGCCCCGCCGGTTCCAGCGGCGGCACGGGTGCGGCGATCGCAGCGGTGTTCGGCCAGTTCGGCCTGGGTTCCGATACCGGCGGCTCGGTGCGCGGACCGTCGACCGCCAACGGCATCGTCGGCCTGAAGCCGACGCTCGGCCTG
>CAYPJK010000395.1:0-3305 GCA_964411025.1 uncultured Nevskia sp. | reverse complement strand
GTGCCGGGCATCACGCTGTTCCTGTCCGATGCCTGGGCCGCCGGCGATCCGATGCGCACCTGGGGCAACACCAAGATCGTCGGCCGTGAACCGCACCTCGCGGCACTCGGCGGCAATTTCCGCGGTGAAGAGCATCCGAACTGGGAAAACCACAACCGTCACGGCGGTCCGAAGGGTCAGACCTTCATGGACTACACGATGGAACTGGTGCCCGAGTGCGTGGTGATCGAATCGGAGCCAACGGGCTATCCGCGCGCGCCGGTCGGCAAGAAGAAGATCTGGGTCGACGTCCGCAATGCGATGGTCATCGCCTACATCACCTACGACCGTCGCGGCGCGATCTGGAAGCAGGTGGACCCGGCGTTTGGCCCGCAGATCCAGGGCAAGTTCGTCAACAAGGACGAGACCGGTCATCCGAACTGGTCGTGGACCTCGGTGCACATCCACGACATCCAGTCGAACCGCATGTCGCTGTTGAACCACGTCAAGCAGATCTCGGGCGGCTACTCCAGCGCGTACTACTCGCCGGACGAGAACGCCGTCTACGAGAAGTTCTGCACCCAATCCGCCATCGCGCGACTTGGCACTGTCTGAGGCCATCCTCCGGCCCAGAACCTTCCTCTCCGCTCGGCGAGCAGCCGGGCGGAGAGGCTTTCAGGAGATTGATGTGCGTTCAGCAATTCTCAGCTTCGTCGGTGCCGCAGCACTCGGTCTGGTCACTGCGGCCAGCGCGGCGGACAAGGGCAACGGCGTCATCCGTACCCTTGCCCAGGGCATCCCGCATTCCGCGTTCTTCGGCATCAGCTTCGATGCCGGCAAAGGCGTGGCGGTCGGCATGGGCGGCGCGATCGCATCCAGTGACGATGCCGGTGCGACCTGGAATCCGGTCAAGCAGACCCTTACCGATTCAGCACTGCTGGCGGTCGAACGCCGCGGCAGCCACACCGTCGCCGTCGGCCAAGCAGGCTTGGTACTCGTCGAAGACGCGCCCGGCCAGTGGGCCAAAGGCGAAAGCGGCATCGAACGGCGCCTGCTGTCGGTCAGCGTGAACTCCGCAGGGCTGGCCGTGGCCGGCGGCGAGTTCGGCACGCTGATCCGCTCGGACGACGGCGGCAAGACCTGGGCCCAGGCGGCGCCGGACTGGAGTCGTTACGCCGACGAAAGCGCGCCGGGCACTGGCGAGCCGACCATCTACAGCGTGCACGTCGCCGAATCCGGCGACATCACAATTGCCGGCGAATTCGGCCTGATCTTCCGCCTTGCTGCTGGGGGCAGCGAGTGGCAGGTGCTGAATCCGCTGGTAGCCGGTACGCCGACCATCTTCGCGACCCACATCTCCGACAGCCGCACGCGCAACAGCTACGCGGTCGGCCAGCGCGGGCAGGTGCTGATCTCGACCGACGGCGGCAGCACCTGGTTCAAGAACCCGGTCAAGACCGAATCGAATTTCCTCGGTGTCGCGGCCGCACCGGGCGGCAAGGTGGTGATCACCGGCATGCGCGTGATGGCGACCAGCAAGGACGGCGGCATCCACTGGACGCAGGTGACCGAAGGAGATGTCACCACCGACTGGTATCAGGCCGTGAGAACCGAAACGACCTCGGGCAGGGTCATGGCGGTTGGCCACTCGGGCCGGATCATCGAGATCGCGGGCTGAAACAAGTTATTCAACGGCAGGGTCGGGTCCCGCAACGCTGCAAGTGCGACGGCGTGCGTGGACCTGGAATCGATTACTAGAACGCTGGAGGGGGCAACATGCGACTGAAGAAGGCGAAACAACTGGGGATTCTTGCGATCGGGCTGTCGGCGCTGACGCCGCAGTTCGTGCAGGCTGCCGGCGGTGCCGGCAGCAAGTTTCTTGGCGGTGACTTTTCCTACAACGGCTTCGTGCGCTGGGACGTTGCCTTCAGCACCGACGACCGCGTGCAGCAGGCCAACCAGTTCGGCGATCTTGCCAACGGCGTGCCGATTCGCCGAGTTGTAGGCAACCCGGCGCTGAACTACGCCCAGCCGCTGCTGCCGACCGACGCGCTGATCGGCCCGGCCGGCATCATTCCACTGGGCAGCCTCGCCGTGTTGCCGCCGACCGAAGGCGTGACCAATCTTCAGGGCACCAGCGACACGTTCACCCGCTACGTTCCGAAGAAGAGCCAGCTCACCAACTACAACCTGCTGCGCTTCGAGATCACCCCGACGCTGGCCTGGGGCGACTGGTCGCTGATCACCCGCCTGCGCGCCACTTACCACCCGGACCATCTGGGGATGGAGGAGTTTGCGGCCGGCGACTACGCCAACATCAATGGCGGCTTCGACGGCGGCACCACGCCTGATCGCCAGTTCCAGGGGCGGCCCGACAAGCTCGGCTTCGCGGTCGACGGCAAGAAGAATCCGCTGTTCTTCGAACGCTCGGGCCGCAACTACCAGGTCGACCTGCCGGCCTTCTTCCTGCAATGGAACAGCGGCAACACGACGGTTCGCGTCGGCAACCAGACGGTGGCCTGGGGCCAGCTGCTGTTCTTCCGCATCATGGACACCGCGAATGGCTTGGACCTTCGCCGTCACCTGATTCTGAACCGTGCGGTCGAGGAGTACGCCGATTCGCGCTCGTCGGCACCGGGCATCCGCGTGACCACGCAGATCACCGACCAGATCTCGGGCGATTTCTTCGCCCAGCAGTTCATTCCGACGGTCATCAACAACGTCAACACGGCGTACAACGTGGTGCCGTCGCAGTTCTACCTGCATGACCGCTACTGGCAGGACGGCGCGTACAAGAAGGCGAATTTCGGCATTCGCTTCAAGGGCGAGTTCGGTAACTACAACCTGCAGGCGATGTACACCCGGCGCTACAACCCGCTGGGCGCCATCCGCTGGACGCAGTCCGGCGTCAACAAGTCGCTGCCGAACTCCAACATCCTCGGTCTCGCCTTCAATCAGTACTGCAACCTGGTGCTCGGCACCGGCGGCGATGGCTGCGGCCCGATCTTGGCTGGTACCCCGTTCGAAGTCGCCCCGGCCGGCGTGTTCACCGCCGAGGAATGGTTCAACTACGCCGGCTACATCAAGCTCGATGGCCTGGAAGGTCTCGATCGCGCGATCGACGAGTTCGAGTCGTCACAGATGCTGCTGGCCCGGACTGTCAACGGTGACTTCGCTGCGGCCGAAGGCGAGCTGAGCGCCTTCTTCGTGGCGGCTGAAGGTCTGCACGGCCACATCGAACGCAAGTACTTCCAGGAAAACGTCTTCGGCCTCGGCGGCGGCTATGTGACCGAAGCGGAGCCGGGCTCGATCTTCGACCAGATCAT
>CAYPJK010000394.1:0-3321 GCA_964411025.1 uncultured Nevskia sp. | reverse complement strand
ATCACCGCCAGCACCGGATGGCCTTCGACGTTCGGGTCGCGCAGCGCGATGCGGCTGCCGGCCTTGATCGAGCTGTCCTGCGTCAGGTTGACGATCGGCACCGGCCAGAACAGACCGGCCGTCGTCTTCATGTGCTCGGCGACACTGAGCGCGTCGGCCAGGTTCATGTAGCCGGTCAGCGGATTGAAGTAGCCGGCGCCCAGCATCACGGCATTCGCCGCAGCGGCGGAGTTCAGCAGCAGCGACGGCAAGCGGGCCGCTTCGGCGGCAATGGCAGCGCGGCGGGCCTCATCGGCGACATACAGGGGGTTGAGCACAGCGGAGCCGTGAGGCTTGATCATCACAATCGTTCCTGGAGCGGGGGAAATGGCACGAAATCCGGACGCGAATGATGCCGCAAGCAGCGGGCCAAGCGCAGACGGACGATCACCCGAAGGCGCTGCCAGCCGCTTTCACGGCCGTCACTGCTGCTGCGCCAGCACCGCGAGCGCCAGCGGTGCCGACGCCGGAAGTGGCCAGTGGAGGCCCAGTCCGGGCACCTCGATGAAGTCATTCCGGACCGCGCCGCGTTGCAGGCGCAGAGGATCGTCGATCAGCCGGCGGAAGCGGCGTCGGTGATCCCGGAAGCGGTCGTTGCTGACAATGCAGCCGCCGCAGTCGCGCGCCATGCGCAGCAGCACGGCATCGGCACTGCGTCCGGATGGCACCACGGTGACCGGCCAGGGGCCCGCGAGCAGCTGTGCCCAGACCTCGGCGTCGTCACGCCATTGGTACGGTGCGCTGGCATCGAACACCAGTTCTGCCGCATGACCCGCAGCCAGCGCACCCGAAAGCACGGCTAGCGGCAGCCGCAGGCCGGGCGGCGCTCCGCACCAGTAGGCCACGTTCAGGGCATCGATCAGCAGCGGCATGCGTCGCGGAATCCGGGTTGGCGCGGGCAAACTGCCACAAGCGTGACTCCACCGCAGCGAGAGCGACGAGATGCTGGATGCCGACACCCAGACGCACTACCGCGAACTTGCCGCCTGGCTGGCGCTGCGCTGCCGCACCGCTCACTGCCCGACGATCGGCCTCAATGGCGCGCAGGGCTCCGGCAAGAGCACGGCGGCCGCGTTCCTGGCCGACGAGCTGGCCAGTTGCCACGGTCTGGCGGCTGCCGTGCTGTCGATCGATGACTTCTATCTGCCGCGCGCCGATCGCCAACGCCTGGCGGAACGGGTGCATCCGCTGTTGATCACCCGCGGCGTCCCCGGCACCCACGACCTGCCGTTGGGCGTGGCCACCCTGCAAGCCGTCCGGGCACTCGGCGCCGGCGACTCGCTGGCCCTGCCCCGCTACTCCAAGGCCGATGACGATCGGCTGCCGCAATCACGTTGGCCGATCGTGCACGGCCCGGTCGATCTGATCCTGTTCGAAGGCTGGTGCGTCGGAACCCCGGCGCAGGACGACAGCGCGCTCGAGGCGCCAATCAACGCGCTGGAAGCGGACGAAGACCGCGACGGCCGCTGGCGCCGGCTGGTCAACGCGCAGCTGGCGGGCCCCTATGCCGAATGGTTTGCCGGTCTCGATGCGCTGATCTACCTGCAGGTGCCGAACTTCGACGCCGTCCGTCGATGGCGCTGGCAACAGGAGCAGGACACCGCGCGATCAACAGATGGGAATGCTGCCGGGCTGCAGACGCCCGACCAGCTCGCGCGCTTCATTCAGCACTACCAGCGCCTGACGCTGCACGCGCTCGAAACGCTGCCGGACCGCGCCGACGTCGTGATCCGGCTACGCGACGATCACGGCGTCGCGGTCGTCCGCCATCGTCCCCGTTGAACCCGGCCCCGTCTCGGCGCCGGAAACGACAAACCCGGCGGCGCGGGGCTTGTCGTGACCCACAGACTGAAGCCGGATTTGTTCAAGCCGACGGAACGAGCGTCCGATCGAATCGGCTTACGGGGCTTCCAGGGGCCTGGGCACGTCGTCTCCCGCAGGCGCCACGCCGTCGTCACGACCAGCAACGCCGGGACTTGACCCGAATCACGAGCTATCCGCGCCGGAACGGCGATCTCGGCTGCCTCTCGAACTCAAGGAATCCAGCGGCGGATGCTGAAAATTCCCGATCAATCAATGCAATGCGCCTCGACGAATCGAGGATTCGACTGCCATGCCAAGGAATGCCACTTCCGCGAGCCACGCCGTATTGACTGATATAACTTTTTCACATAACTTAAGATCATTAGGTAATTACATAACAGCCGGATGCGCTGACATTCCGGCAGTGCGAACTGAGGATCGTTACATGCGTGACCCGAGTGATCGTCACGGACGAATTCGTCCTGCACCGGAAAACTTCCTGACGCGCGAGCAGATCACCGATGTGTCCGCAGGCCGCCGCGATTTTTTGCGCAAGGCCATGCTCGCAGCCTCGGCCACCATGGCGGCCCCCGCGGCAGTTGCAGCCACCAGCGGCGATCCGGCGATCCTCGACAAGCAGCCCTGGGGCACCAGCCTCGGCAAGCCGGTGGCTTCCGATCCTTACGGCATGCCGTCGAAGTACGAAAGCAATCTGGTGCGCCGTGAATCGCCGGGTTTGGCCAGCGTTGGCGGGGCTTCGGTCGCGTTCACGCCGCTGCAGGGCCTGTTCGGGATCATCACGCCGAGCGGCCTGCACTTCGAACGCCACCATCAGGGCTGGCAGGACGTCGATCCGTCCAAGCATCGTCTGATGATCAACGGCCTGGTGAAGACCCCCAAGGTCTACACGATGGACGACCTGCTGCGCTTCCCGTCGGTGTCGCGCATCCACTTCCTGGAGTGCGGTGCGAACTCTGCAATGGAATGGGCCAATACCGCCGTACCCACCGTGCAGTACACGCACGGCATGCTGAGTTGCTCGGAATGGACCGGGGTTCCGCTTCGCCTGCTGCTCGAGGATTGCGGCATCGACTTGAAGAAGGCGAAGTACGTCTACGGCGAAGGCGCCGATGGCTCACACCAGAACCGCACGATTCCGCTCGAATGGGCGCTCGACGACGTGCTCGTCGCCTACGGCCAGAACGGCGAGATGCTGCGTCCGCAGCAGGGCTATCCGTTGCGGCTGGTGGTGCCGGGCGGTCAGGGCGTGTCGTGGATCAAGTATCTGCGCCGCATCGAAGTTGGCGACCAGCGCTGGAACACCAAGGACGAAACGCTGCACTACGCCGATCTGATGCCGGACGGCACCACGCGCCAGTACACGCAGGTGCAGGAAGCGAAGTCGGTGATCACCTCGCCGTCTGTCGGCCAGGTGATTCTCGACAAAGGTCAGCACACGATCACCGGGCTGGCCTGGTC
>CAYPJK010000393.1:0-3323 GCA_964411025.1 uncultured Nevskia sp. | reverse complement strand
TCACGATGGACGCGTACTGGAAGTACCAGGGCGAGAAGGAGCGCAAGCTCTACGCCATCGTCGACGCCTTCCAGCAGAACAACGGCCAGTTCAACATCGTCGACGCGCGTTACATCAACACGCTGAAGCTGTTCCTGACCGGCGTGTCGCCGCTGGAATACGCCGCGCACCGCGGCTTCGCGATGGCCGGCCGCAACTTCCGCGGCACCAGCGCGCGTATCGC
This sequence comes from uncultured Nevskia sp., assembly GCA_964411025.1. Taxonomy (GTDB): domain Bacteria; phylum Pseudomonadota; class Gammaproteobacteria; order Nevskiales; family Nevskiaceae; genus Nevskia. The sequence goes on along the minus strand of CAYPJK010000393.1, from coordinate 3,100 downwards.
CAGCCAGATGCAGGCGATCGACGAACTGCGTCATGCGCAGACCCAGGCTCACACGATCAGCCACTACAACAAGTTCTTCAATGGACTCCATGATCCGGCGCACATGCACGACCGGGTCTGGTATCTCAGCGTGCCGAAGTCATACTTCGAGGACGCGATGTCAGCCGGTCCGTTCGAGTTCGTCACCGCGATCTCGTTCTCCTTCGAGTACGTGCTGACCAACCTGCTGTTCATGCCGTTCATGAGCGGTGCGGCCTACAACGGCGACATGGCGACGGTGACGTTCGGCTTCTCGGCGCAGAGCGACGAGTCGCGTCACATGACGCTGGGCCTCGAAGTCGTCAAGTTCATTCTCGAGCAGGACCCGGGCAACGTGCCGATCGTCCAGCGTTGGCTGGACAAGTGGTTCTGGCGCGGCTACCGGCTGCTGACGCTGGTGTCGATGATGATGGACTACATGCTGCCGAAGCGCGTCATGTCCTGGGCAGAAGCCTGGGAGATGTATTTCGAGCAGAACGGTGGCGCGCTGTTCAACGATCTCGCCCGCTACGGCATCCGCATGCCGAAGTACCACGAGGTGGCCTCGAAGGAAAAGCACCGCCTGAGCCATGAAGCCTGGGCGACGTTCTACAACTACGGCCATGCCGCGGCGTTCCACACCTGGGTGCCGGAAGAGAGCGAGATGAAGTGGCTGTCGGAGAAGTATCCGACCACGTTCGACAAGCATTACCGCGCGCGCTTCGAGTACTGGCGCGAGCAGCAGAAGGAAGGCAAGCGCTTCTACAACCCGACCTTGCCGATGCTGTGCCAGACCTGCCAGATCCCGATGTTCTTCACCGAACCGGACGATCCGACCAAGATCTGCTACCGCGAGTCGGAGTATCGCGGCAACAAGTTCCACTTCTGCTCGGACGGCTGCAAGGACGTCTTCGACTACGAGCCGGAGAAGTACGTGCAGTCGTGGCTGCCGGTGCACCAGATCTACCAGGGCAACTGCTTCCGTCCGGAAGCCGACCCGACGGCGCCGGGCTTCGATCCGCTTGTCGAAGTGCTCCATTACTACAACTTCAAGCCCGGCCACGACGGCGGCGAGTACCTCGATTCGCCGGATCGCAAGAACTGGGAATCCTGGACCGGCAAGCCCGGCGTCAGCAGCTGAGGAGACGAACATGAGTGTGACAGCCATCAAACCCGGCTACACCGGCGAGATCAAGGATCGCGTCGAGAACTTTCACGGCAAGCAGTTGCTGTACATCGGCTGGGAAGACCATCTGCTGTTCTGCGCACCGCTGTGCATTCCGGTCCCGCCGGAGCTGCCGTTTGGCGCGCTGACCGCCGAGATCATTCCGAACCTCTACGCCCAGCATCCGGACACCGCGAAGATCGACTGGAACAAGGTCGAGTGGCTGCGCTCCGGCCAGCCGTTCACGCCGGATGCCAGCAAGTCGGTCACCGACAACGGCCTCGGGCACAAGGCGGTGATCCGCTTCCGGACCCCCGGTCTGCGCGGCATTCACGACACCTGCAGCTGACACCATGAGCTATCGGATCACCATCGAGCCGCTGGGCCACAGCGTCGAGGCAGCAGAAGGGCAGACGATTCTGGATGCCTGCCTGCGTGCCGGCGTCTGGCTGCCGCATGCCTGCTGTCATGGCCTCTGCGCCACCTGCAAGGTGCAGGTGCTCGATGGTGACTACGAGCACGGCAATGCATCGCCGTTCGCGCTGATGGATTTCGAGCGTGATGAGCGCAAGGCGCTGGCCTGCTGCGCGACCTTGCAGTCGGACATCACGATCGAGGCCGACATCGACGAAGACCCGGACGCGCGGCATTGTCCGGTCCGGGACTTCGCCGGCACCGTGGTTGTGCACGAAACGCTGTCGCCAACCATCAAGGGCATCGTCATTGAACTCGACGACCCGGAAGGCATCGATTTCCAGGCCGGCCAGTACGTCCAAGTGAAGATTCCCGGCGAGGATCAGCCCCGTGCGTTCTCGCTGGCGGACCGCCCGAGCGAGCGGCGGCGCATCGAACTGAACGTGCGCCGGGTGCCGAACGGCAAGGGCACGACCTGGCTGCACGATGGGCTGAAGGTCGGTGACCGCATCGAGCTGTCAGGCCCGTACGGCCGCTTCTTCGTGCGTGCCTCGGATCCGAAGCCGCTGCTGTTCATGGCCGGCGGTTCGGGCCTCTCGAGCCCGCGCTCGATGATCCTCGATCTGCTGGAACAACAGGAGATGCGCGACATCGTGCTGGTCTACGGTGCCCGCAACCGTGCCGAGCTGTACTACCACGAGGAATTCGTGGCGCTGACGCACGAGTACCCGAATTTCATTTACGTGCCGGCGCTCAACGAGCCGACCGAGGCCTGCGCCTGGGACGGTTTCAAGGGTTTCGTGCATGACGCCGCGATGGCGCATTTCAACAACGATTTCCGCGGCTGGCGCGCCTATCTGTGCGGCCCGCCGGTGATGATCGAAGCCTGCATCCGCACGCTGATGCAGGGCCGCCTGTTCGAGCGTGACATCTTCACCGAGAAGTTCCTGACCTCCGCCGACGGCGCCAATGCCTCGGCGCGCAGCCCGCTGTTCCGGTCGATCTGAGCGGCGCGATGTCGATCCGCATCCACATCGAGAACTGTGACGACAGCTTTCCCTGCCCGGATGGCAGCAATGTGCTGCGCGCCATGGAATGCCTGGGTCGTCGCGGCATTCCGGTCGGCTGTCGGGGCGGCGGCTGCGGCGTCTGCAAGGTCAAGGTGCTGGAAGGTCGTTACCGTAACGAGGCGATCAGTCGCGCCTGCGTGAGCACCGAGGAAGAGTCGGAGGGCTACAGCCTCGCCTGCAAGCTGATTCCGGAAAGCGACCTGAGCCTTCGGGTGATCGGCAAGATGGCGCGCTCCTTCGATATTTCACGCGGTGCGTTTCACTTTTACGGGGCGCCGACGACGGCACCTCACCGTAGCTAGTACGCGAAGAACAAGAGGAGAAGAACATGGCAATCACGGGAGTCCTGCGTCCCGGGCACGTCGCGCTGCGAGTGCTCGATCTGGAACAGGCGGTTCACCATTACACCGAAGTTGTCGGTCTGGCCGAGGTG
>CAYPJK010000392.1:0-3326 GCA_964411025.1 uncultured Nevskia sp. | reverse complement strand
GCCCAGTTCACCGGCACGATGATTTCCGCTGGCAGCCGTTACGACCGCTACGTCGCCGGCAATGCCGGCGCGCTCGACGCCCGCGAGCAGGCCGGGCTGGCGGCGTTCCGCCGGCATTGCGCGCAGTGCCACGCCGAGCCGCTGTTCAGCGATTTCCGCTACCGCGATAACGGCCTGGATGCCACGCCCCGCGACGCCGGCCGGGCCACCGTCACCGCCGTGGCCGCCGACCGCGGCCGCTTCCGGGTGCCAAGCCTGCGCAACATCGGCCTGACGCCGCCGTACATGCACGATGGCCGCTTCGACACCTTGCGCCAGGTGATCGAGCATTACCGCAACGGCATCGCGGCCGGCGACCAGGTCGATCCGGCGCTGCGCGGCGGGCTGCCGATCAGCGATGCCGAACGCGATGCGCTGCTGGCCTTCCTGCCGGCACTTGACGATCCGGCGTTCACGCACGACGTGCGTTTCGCCGACCCGGCCCATCGGCGCTGATGTTCCGCGCTCTGCTCGAAGCCAGCCTGCGCCACCGGGCGCTGGTGATCGCGCTGGCGGTGGCGCTGGTCGGCGTCGGCCTGTATCAGGCGGCGCAGTTGCCGGTCGACGTGCTGCCGGATCTGACCCGGCCGACCGTCGCCGTGCAGATCGAAGCGCCCGGCTTCGCCGTCGAGGATGTCGAGACCCAGGTCGCCTATCCGCTGGAAGCCGCGCTCAGCGGTCTGCCGGGCACCAGCCGGCTGCGCTCGCTGTCGACCGCTGGGCTGGCCGTCGTCTACGCCGAATTCGACTGGGAGGCCGATCTGTACCGCAGCCGGCAGCTGGTCGCCGAACGGCTGGAGGCCGCGCGCGGCCAGTGGCCGGAAGGGCTGGTGCCAAGGATCGGCCCGCCGACCTCGCTGATGGGCGAGATCCTGCTGGTGGCACTGCAGGCCGATAGCCACGAGGCCGATCCGCAGACCCTGCGCAGCCACGCCGACTGGACCTTGCGGCCGGCGCTGCTGGCGGTGCCCGGTGTCGCCCAGGTGCTGGCGATCGGCGGCGAGATCCGCCAGTACGAGGTGCAGCCGGACCCGGCGCGGATGCGGCTGTTCGGCGTCACGCTCGACGAACTGCAGGCAGCGCTGCGTGGTCACGGCCAGAACCTCGGTGGCGGGCTGATCGAATCCGCTGGCCAGGAAGTGGCGGTGCGGGCCAGCGGCAGGCCGTTCTCGTTCGACGAGCTGGCGCAGGTTGCGGTGGCGCGCAAGGGCGCGGCGGTGATCCGGGTCGGGCAGCTGGCAACGCTGGCGGTCGGCCACCGCTTTCCGCGCGGCGCTGCCGGCGCCAACGGCCACCCGGCGGTGATCCTGGCGATCCAGAAACAACCGGGCATCGACACCCTGGCGCTGACTGCCGCACTGGAGTCGAAGCTCGCGGCGCTCGACGCCAGCCTGCCGAAGGGCGCCCGGCGGCTGACCGTGTTCCGGCAGGCCGATTTCATCGAGCATGCGGTCGACAACGTGCTGGACGCGCTGCGCGACGGTGCGCTGATCGTCGCCGTCATCCTGTTCGTGTTCCTGCTCAGCGGCCGGGCCACGGTGATCGCGCTGACCGCGATCCCGCTGTCGGTGCTGGCGGCGATCCTGGCGCTGACCGCACTCGGCCTTTCGATCAACACGATGACCCTCGGTGGGCTGGCGATCGCCGTCGGCGAGCTGGTCGACGATGCCGTGGTCGGCGTCGAGAACGTGGTGCGCCGGCTGCGCCAGCGGGGCGCTGCGCCGACCAGACCGCGGGCGCTGATCGAGGCAGTCGGCCGCGCCACGCTGGAAGTGCGCTCCGGCATCCTCTATGCGACGCTGCTGATCGTGCTGGTGTTCGTGCCGCTGTTCGCGCTCGGCGGCGTCGAAGGCCGGCTGTTCGCGCCGCTTGGCGTTGCCTACATCGCCGCGATCCTCGGCAGCCTGGTGGTCGCGATCACGGTGACGCCGGTGCTGTGCGCCGGGCTGTTCGGGCGCACCGCGTACCTGCCGGTCGAACCGCGCTGGCTTGCGGCGCTGAAGCGGCGCTACGGCGTGGCGCTCGAACGGCTGCTGGGCTGGCCGCGCGCGGTGCTGGCCGGCACCGGCCTGCTGCTGGCTGGCAGCCTGCTGCTGGCGGCCCAGCTGCCGCGCAGCTTCCTGCCGCCGTTCAACGAGGGCACGCTGACCCTCAACCTGATCGCCGAGCCCGGCATCGCGCTCGGCGAATCGGACCGGCTCGGCCGGATTGCCGAGAACCTGATCCTGGAGGTGCCGGAAGTCGCGGCGGTCGGCCGGCGGACCGGCCGCGCCGAGGCCGACGAACACGCCGAAGGCGTGCATTACTCCGAGCTGGACGTGCGCCTGCGCGACGATGGCCAGGGCCGGCCGCAGCGCTTCTTCGCCGCCGATCTCCGCTCACGGCTGTCGGCGCTGCAGGCCTCGTTGTCGATCGGCCAGCCGATCGCGAACCGGATCGACCACCTGCTGTCCGGCGTCCGCGCGCCGCTGGTGGTCAAGGTGTTCGGCCCGGATCTGCCGACGCTGCGGCGGCTGGCAGCCGAGGTGCAGGCGACGCTGTCGGCGCTCGACGGTCTGGCCGATGTGCTGGTCGAGCCGCAGATCGACACGCCGCAGTTCGAGATCGGCCTCGATGCCCGCGCCGCTGCCGATGCCGGCGTCTCGCCGGCGCGCGCGCAGTCGGCGATCAATGCGCTGACCGTCGGCAGCCGGCTGGCGCAAATCGTCGACGGCGAAATCCGCACCGAGCTGGTCCTGCGGCTGCCGGAGGCGGCGCGCCAGGAATCGGCGCTGGAAGACCTGCAGATCGACGGCGCCGCCGGACCGGTGCCGCTGAACTGGATTGCCGAATTCCGCAACGGGGCAGCGCCGAACCAGATCCTGCGCGAACACCTGCAGCGGCGCATCGCCGTCACCGCGTTTCCGGCGGCGCACGGCTTCGAAGCGGCGGCGGCGACTGCCCGGGCCCAGCTGACGGCGCGCACCTGGCCGCCCGGCTATCGGGTGGTGGTCGAAGGGCAGGCTGCGTCGCGGGCAGCGGCGGCGCAGCGGATCGCCGGGCTGGGCGCGCTCTCGCTGCTGTTGATGGCGGCGGTGCTGTACGGCCGCTATGGCTCGCTGCGGTTGACCGCGATCATCCTCGGCAATGTGCCGCTGGCGCTGATCGGCGGCGTGGTGGCGCTGGCGGCGACCGGCACACCGCTGTCGGTGGCCAGCCTGATCGGCTTCGTGACGCTGGCCGGCATCGCGGCCCGCAACGGCATCCTGAAGATCAGCCACTACCTGAACCTCGTGCTCAGGGAAGGC
>CAYPJK010000391.1:0-3338 GCA_964411025.1 uncultured Nevskia sp. | reverse complement strand
TCGGGATCACCCGCGCACATCTGGAAGAGGTCTCAGGCAAGTCGGTGCACGAGGGCTTCCAGAAGTCGTCGGGTATCGATCTCAACCGCGCCGGTACGCCGCTGATCGAGATTGTGTCCGAGCCGGACATCCGTACCGCGGCCGAGGCGGTGGCCTACCTGAAGAAGCTGCACCAGATCGTCGTTTACCTGGGCATCTGTGACGGCAACATGCAGGAAGGTTCTTTCCGCTGCGATGCCAACGTATCGGTCCGCAAGGTCGGCGCGCCGAAGTTCGGCACCCGCACCGAGACCAAGAACGTCAACTCGTTCCGCTACGTCGAGAAAGCGATCGAGTACGAGATCGAGCGCCAGATCGAGGTGCTCGAGGCGGGCGGCACGATTCGCCAGGAAACCCGGTTGTTCAACCCGGACACCGGCGAGACGCGGGCGATGCGGTCCAAGGAAGACGCCAACGACTACCGCTACTTCCCGGACCCGGACCTGCTGCCGGTGGTCTGCACGCCGGAATACATCGACGCGATTCGCGGCAGCCTGCCGGAGCTGCCGGACGCCAAGCGCGCCCGCTTCGTGAAGGACTTCGGCCTGTCCGACTACGATGCCAAGACGCTGACCAGCTCGCGCGAGCTGGCCGCGTACTACGAGGCCGTGGTCGCCGCCAGCGGCGCGGAAGCCAAGCTGTGCGCCAACTGGGTCGCCACCGACCTGCTCGGCGCGCTGAACAAGCTGTCGAAAGAGATCACCGAATCGCCGATCAGCGCCGACGCGCTGGCTGGCATGCTCAAGCGCATCGCCGACAAGACCATCAGCGGCAAGCTCGCCAAGGATGTCTTCGAAGCGATGCTCAACGGCGAGGGCTCGGCCGACGACATCATCAAGGCCAAGGGGCTGGTCCAGATCACCGACGAGTCGGCGATCATCGCCGCGATCGACGACGTGATCGCCAAGAATCCGCAGCAGGTCGCCGACTACCGCTCGGGCAAGGACAAGCTGTTCGGCTTCTTCGTCGGCCAGGCGATGAAGGCGACCCAGGGCAAGGCCAATCCGGACGCGCTGAACCGCCTGCTCAAGGAACGCCTGGCCGGCTGATCTGCACCATGAACCAGCTGATTCCGTTCCAGTTCGCGAACCACATCGCGCACGGTGCGTTTGTCGTCATCGACGACGGCGTGGCGGCGATGATGGACCACCGTGCCTATCCACCGTCGGTTCGCGAACTGATCGGCCAGGCGCTGGCGGCGATGCCGCTGCTGGCCACCCACACGCGCTTCGAAGGCCGCATCAACCTGCAGTTTCAGAGCGAGCAGGCGATCAAGCTGCTGGTCGCCCAGGTACTGCAGGCGGACGCCGCGCCACTGACGGTGCGCGCGATGGCCAAGGTGTCGAGCGTGGTCGCCAAGGACGAGTCGAATCTCGGCTATCGCGACATGCTCAGCCACGGCATCCTGGCGCTGATGCTGGAGCCATCGGACAGCGACCAGCCCTCGCGACAGGCGATGGTGCCGATTGACGGCGCCAGCCTCGCCGAATCGCTGGAAGGCTATTTCGACCAGAGCGAGCAGTTGCCCACCCTGATCCGTCTCGGGGCAACCCGCGACCGGGTGGTCGGCTTCATGCTGCAGCGCCTGCCGCTGGAGCACACCAAGGCCACCCAGGACGTCTGGGAGCATCTGGCGATCCTGGCCGGCACGCTGAATGCCGACGAACTGCTCAGTGCGCCACCGGAAACGCTGATGCGTCGGCTATTCGCCAACGAGGACTGGGGCTTCCATCCGCCGCAGGCGATCAACGTCAGCTGCCGTTGTTCGCGCGAAGGCATCTCGCTGCTGCTGCTGTCGCTGGGCCGCGAGGAGGTCGACAAGATCGTTGCCGAGCAAGGCAAGGTCGAAGTCACCTGCGAGTTCTGCGGCAAGGCCTACCTGTATTCACGCAGCGACGCAGCCGCGCTGTTCGTTGCCGAGGGCAGCGAGCAGTCCGTTCTCAAGCACTGATGATCGTCCCGAAGTACGAGGTCGCCGCTTCGCGCATTCCGATGGCCGGCAAGGGCCTGTTCCTCGCCGAAGACTGCGCCCGGGGGCGGGTCATCATCGCCCCGGACAACATCCACACCGTCTGGCCGGAAGCGAAGCTGCGCCAGTTTCCGGCCGATTCGATCGAGGCGGAATCCAGCGTCCGCTGGTTTGAGGACTGGTATTCGCTGACGCCGGAATGGTCGGACGAGTGCTACGTCAACCACAGCTTCACGCCAACGGCGCTGTGGCACCTCGGCTTCATCTTCGCCGCTGATGATCTGCCGGCCGGCGCCGAGGTCACGGTCGACTACCGGCTGGTGATCGGCAGCGGCGAAGTGATGCCGTTCCGCGATGCGGCCACGGGCCGCGAGATCGTCGGCCTGCCCTGGCAGGACAACCTGCGCTTCTCGGCCGCCGCGCTGCTGCAGCTGATCGGCTGAAACTGCAGCCCCGCCGGAAGCACGCAAGGACGCCGTGGCGTCCTTGCGTGCGATGCCATCAGCGCCCGCTCAGTCGTCGTTGACGATGGTGCCAATGCCCTGGCCGTCCGCAATCGTCGCGCCACCGGTGGCATTGCTCAGATTGACGAAGAAGGTTTCGTTCGGCTCCACCGTCGTGTCGCCGCGCACCGGCAGGCTCGCCGTGCGCGTGGTCTGGCCCGGCGCGAAGCTCAGCGTCACGGTGCCGCCGGTGTAGTCGGTACCGGCGGTGGCCGTGCCGTTGGCGGTCGTCGCGGTGACCCCGACGGTGCCGGTCGCCGCCGCCGACAAGGTCACCGTGAAGGTGATGTTGCGGGTGCCGCTGTTGCCTTCGGTGACCGAGACATCGTTGATCCGCAGGCTTGGCGCTGCCGGGGCGGTGTCATCGTTGACGATGGTGCCGACGCCCTGGCCGTCGGCAATCGTCGCGCCGGTCGGGCTGTTCAGATTGACGAAGAAGGTTTCGTCCGTCTCCACCGCGGTGTCGCCGTTGATGGTGATGTTGAACGACTGGCTGGTGACGCCGGCCGCAAGCGTGACCGTGCCGGTCGCTGCGAGGTAGTCGCTGCCGGCGCTCGCCGTGCCATTGGCGCTGGCGTACGCCACTGACACCGGGCTGCTCGCGGCGGCCGACAGGCTCAGCGTGAACGTCGCCGCCCGCGTGCCGCTGTTGCCTTCGGTGATGCTGATGTCATTGATGCTGACGCTCGGCAGCGCCGGCGTGTCGTCATCGTTGATCGTCGCCACGCCCTGGCTGTCCGTTATCGTCAGGCCGACCGGTGACGACAGATTGGCGAAGAAGGTGTCGTTCCCTTCCGGCATCGTGTCGCCGTTGATCGTGATGCTGC
>CAYPJK010000390.1:0-3344 GCA_964411025.1 uncultured Nevskia sp. | reverse complement strand
TCTCGAACTTGTCCTTCAGTTCGATTTCCTTGGCGACGGAGACGCCGTCCTTGGTCACGGTCGGCGCGCCGAACGACTTGTCGAGGATGACGTTGCGGCCCTTCGGGCCCAGGGTCACCTTGACGGCGTTGGCGAGAATGTTGACGCCATTGGCCATGCGGCTGCGGGCATCATCGGAAAACTTGACTTCTTTGGCTGCCATTTCGTGTTCCTCGTGTTGCGGAATAGGGGTTGACGCGGATTACTTCGAGAACACCGCGAGGATGTCGTCTTCGCGCAGGATCACCAGATCCTGGCCGTCGACCTTCACTTCGGTGCCCGAGTACTTGCCGATCAGGATGGTGTCGCCGGCCTTCACGTCGAGGGCGTGGACCTTGCCGTCATCGGTGCGCTTGCCGGCGCCGACCGCGATCACTTCCGCCTTCAGCGGCTTTTCGGCGGCCGAGTCCGGGATGATGATGCCGCCCAGGGACTTCTTCTCTTCCTCGAGGCGCTTGACGATGACGCGGTCGTGCAGGGGACGCAGACTCATGTTCTCAACTCCTGGTTGTTTGGTAGTGCCGACAGTTCCGGAGGGGCGGCGACTTTCGCGCGATTGCGCATCGGTCTTGTTGTTAGCACTCTCCCCCGGAGGCTGCTAATTCTAGGGGGCATCCCCGGCGTTACAAGGGGGTGCAGGACTTAAATTTCGCTGCACCATCCCGGTGCGCCGTGCTGGCTGCCGCCCGTGGTGCTCTGTCTGGGGAATCCCGGTCCGGCTTTCAAGAGCCGGAAAGCTCAGCGCGGCAGCAGACTCATTGCCCGCGCCCGGGCCAGCGCGGCGGCGCGGCTGGACACGCCGAGCTTCGCGTAGAGATTCTGCAGGTGCCATTTGACGGTCGTCAGGCTGACATCGGCGCGATCGGCGATCTGCTGGTTGGACAGTCCGGCGTCGACATAGCGCAGCAGTTCGAGTTCGCGCGGCGTCGGCGTGCCGAGCAGTGGCAGGCGTCCCTGGGCATCCGCCGGCCCGGCTGCTGCCCCGTGCTTCTGCGCTGATCGGGGTCGGCAGCGTTCGGCAAAGAACCGGCGCTCGTCGTCGTTGGCAAATCCCCAGGCCGACGGCCGGCTGCCGTCCACGACCTGCGCCAGCGTCTCGGCGTGGTCGTCGAACGGGCGAACGATGCGGCGGACGGCGGCCAGCGTGATCGCCCGGGTGACGTGGCGAACCGCCAGCACGCTCTGGTGGCCGCGCATCGCGACGGCGGCGCTGTCCAGCAGCAGTTCCACCTGCCGCGCCGTGCAGTCGCGGCTTCGGGCGCGCTGCAGTTCCTCGGCGATCAGCGGCAGCGCCTGCGGATGGCGATCAGCGGCGATCAGAAGCTCGATGTGCAGTGCCGCCCGCAGCGCTTCGGTCAGTGGCGGACCGTTCGGCCGCCGCTGCCGCGAACGCCGTCCGGCCGCATCGAGGCGCAGGCCGATCCGCGCCGCCTCGGCTTTCGCATCCTCCAGACGACCCAGGCGGATCAGCCGGCGCGCCACGAAGCAGGACAGCATCAGCGCCAGTCGCGGCGGATAGGCGCCGGCAATCTCGCGCAGGCGCTGCAGCGACGACTGGCCGTCCCAGAGCAGCACGGCCGCTTCCAGCCCGCAGGCCGCGGCTTCGAGAAAGCCGTGGCTGCGCGCGCCGGCCAGTCCGATATCGAGCAGCGCCCGCGCTTCCCCATCGTGCCCCATGCCGACGGCAATCCGCGCCGAGAGCAGGGCCAGTGTGCCGACGATGCCGCTGTCATCGCCGAGCGCGCCGCGCAGCGTGGCCAGTACCGGCACCAGTTCGGCCTGCGCCGCCGCCAGGCTGCCTTCGTGGATGGCCGGCAGGGCGGCGTAGGCCGAGACCCAGCCGTCGACATAGACGCTGGCGGCCTGGAACGCGGCTTCGCGGGCGGCCGCGAGCGCGCGGCGGGCCTCGGCGAAGGCAAGATGATTGATGTGATAACCGCCGACGATGCAATGCGCCGCCGTGCGGTTGAAGGCGTCGTCGCCGGTTTTCGCATCGTGCTCGGCCAGCCAGCGACCGGCGCCGAGCCCGGCGTCTTCCAGGTGGTCGGTCAGGCTGTCGATGGAGGTGCGCAGGATCGCAATCCGCCGCTGCAGGTCGCGATCGGCCGTGCCCCGCCGCTCCTCGGCGCGCTGCACGCGGCTGGCCAGCACGGCGCTGTGGCGGCGGGCATCGTCGTAACGGCGATGGAAGGCCAGCGCCCAGACGAACCAGTATTCGGCCTCGGGCCCGGCCTGCCGTCCGCGCGCATGCAGCGCGTCGAGCCAGCGCAGGTACTGCTGCACGTCGCCGCGATCACGGACGAAGCGCGGTGCAATTTGTTCAAGGATCTGCCGTGCGACCACCGCCGAGCCGGACGCTAGCGCATAGTCGACCGCGTCGCGCCACTGGCCACTGCGCTCGCAGGCACGGGCAGCGCGGATCAGCAGCGTCTGCCGACGCTTGGGCGGCAGCAGCCGATCGGCCTCGTGACGAAGGTGATCGCGGAACAGCCCGTGCAGGCGGTACTGGCTGCGGCTGCGGTCCAGCGGAATCACGAACACGTTGCGCTCGATCAGATACGCCAGATGCCGGCCGACATCGGCGCCACCGATGGCCTGCGCGCACAGCTCGGCGCTGAAGGTGCGCAGCTGCGCGAGGCAATACAGGAATTCGCGCAGCGCGTCGGAGAAGCCGGACAGCACCTGGCGGTTCAGCAGCTGCGCCAGCGCCTGATCGGAGCCGGAGAACTCCCGCACCGCCTGCTGCGGATCATCGGCGTGGCTCAGGATGATCTGCGCCATCCGCACCGCCGCCGGCCAGCCTTCGGTGCGCGCCGTGACCTCGGCGACGCCACCGGCGCCGATCGCCGCCACCAGCGCCGGCCCGAGCAGTTCGGCGACCTCGCCCGCATCGAAGCCGAGATCGGCGGCGCCGATCGGCCACAGCCGCCCTTCGAGCTGGGCACGGCCGAGATCGAACGACAGTTCCCGCGTGCTGCTCAGAACCAGCTGCAGGTCGCTGCGGGTATCGAAGCAGAGGCGGTCGATCAGCCGGCCGAGGTCGGCATCGGGGCCGCCCGGCAGGTTGTCGATGAACAGGCTCAGCGGTGCCGGCGCCTCGGCGAGCGTGTCGATCAGGCGGTCGATCCGCGCCTCGGTCGGCGTCTGTCCGCGAAACAGCGCGTGCGTCGGATGCAGGCGGGCCGCCTGGCCGGCGAGTCGGGCCTCGAGCGCGTCGATCAGCCCGTCGAGGGTCGTTTCGCGGTCGTCGATCGACAGCCACAGGCAGTGCCGGCCGGCGCGGCGCTGCTCGGCCAGCCACATCG
>CAYPJK010000389.1:0-3346 GCA_964411025.1 uncultured Nevskia sp. | reverse complement strand
CGGAAATGCTCGACGAGGTGGCGGCGGTGATGGTGCCGTCCTTGGCGAAGGCGGCCTTCAGCGTCGGAATCTTGTCCGGCCGTCCCTTGGCCGGCTGTTCGTCGTGGCGGATGACGACCGGGCCGCTCTTGCCCGGCAGTTCCACCGGCGTGATCTCGAAATCGAAGGTGCCGTCCTCGTTGGCCTGCTTGGCGCGCGCCAGCGAGGCGACTGCGAAAGCGTCCTGCGCCTCGCGCGTGAAACCGTAGCGGCTGGCGCAGGTTTCGGCGAACTGTCCCATCGACTTGCCGCGCTCGTAGGCGTCTTCCAGACCATCCATCGCCATGTGGTCGTAGATGGTGGCTGCGCCGTAGCGGATGCCGCTGCGGCCCTTCGGCAACAGGTGCGGGGCGTTGGTCATCGACTCGAAGCCGCCGGCGACCATGGTCGTGTTGGTGCCGGCCTTGATCAGATCGTGGGCCAGCATCACGGCTTTCAGGCCCGATCCGCACATCTTCGAGATCTGCGTGGCGCCGACGGCGTCGGGCAGCCCCGCGCCGCGAACGGCCTGCCGGGCCGGAGCCTGTCCCTGGCCGGCGATCAGGCAGCAGCCGAGGATCGCCTCGTCGACATCCGCCGGCGCGATTCCGGCGCGCTCCACCGCCGCCTTCACGGCAATCGCACCCAGCTGGGCGCCCGACAGCGGCGACAGATCGCCCAGCAGGCCGCCCATCGGCGTGCGGGCAACGGAAACGATGACCACGGATGCGTGATCGCGGGAAGAGGACATCGGACACTCCAGGGTGGACGAGAAAATCGCGCCGATGATTATCGCCCAGCCGTCCGGGTGGCCGCGCTCGCCAAAGGTTGGGGAGCGCCCTCGCAGCCGCCTACTTCACTTCTTCTTCGATGGCGGTGACCTTGCCGTTGACGAACACCACACGCAGCCGTTCGCGTTCGACGCTGCTGCCGGTGTAGATCGTCGTCACGCCGGGGCCGTAAAAGCCGACCGGCCGGCCGAAGGCGCCGTAGCCGACGAAGCCCGGGTAATAGCCGGGACCGTAGAAGCCGCCAACGCTGCCGACCGAGCCGCCGTCGTAGTCGATGTAGCGCCAGACCGTCGATCGCCCCTTTTCATCGGTCCGCTGGCTCACCCGCTGCGGCTGGCCCAGCGCCAGCTTGACGGCCGCTTCGCTGAAGCCGATCGCGATCTTGCCTTCCTTGACCAGCGCCTGCTGTTCGGCATTGAGCGACTGGAAGGTGTCGGGATTGCGCTCGATCCGCGACTGCGGCGACGCGCAGGCCGCAAGCAGCAGGGCCGCAGCCAGACCGGGGAGAAACAGGCGGTACGAAGTTGACATGACGGAGATTCTCCAAGTGCTGCAAGCCTGCGGGCCGCTGGCTGAATGACGCCTGAAGCTGCGTGAAAGTTTCGTCGCTCGGGGTTTACAAACAAGAATCATTATCATTTAATCACTGCACGCACCGCAGCCATGCCGTCAGCGCCAGCCAGCCGGAACGCTTTCTCGAAGCGCATTTCAGCCGATGGAGGCCGCACGCCGATGAACCCTGCCGATCATTCCCCTGCGGTGATGTCCCGCGCTGTTCTGGAGGCCGGCCTCTCGCGTTCCCGGGCCTGGCTCGATGCCTGTTATCGCGCCGAGCATTCTCGTCAGGCTGGCCTGCGCTGGTTGCACCGCTGGCGCTGGCCCGGCTCGACAGACCGGCCGGTGGACTTGTCGGCGGCGTCCGGCGGCTGGTTGCAGCAGCTGGTCCATGCCACGCGGGCGCAACTGGTGGTGACGCTGGGCACCGCCGATGGCGCCGCTGCCGTCTGGCTGGCCGAGGCGCTGCGCGCCGTGTCTGGCAGTCGCAGCGACCGTGCGCTGATCGGCTTCGAGCGCGATCCGGCGGCTGCCCGCCAGGCGCGCGACGTGCTGCGCCGGGCCGGAGTGTCGCGTTATGCCGACATTCGCTGCGATGCGCCCGCCCGGGTGCTGGCGAACCTCGACGTGCCGATCGACCTTGTCGTGGTGCTGTGCGGTTTCGACGACGCCCCCTGCGAGCTGGTCGCGCAGCTGTTGCCATGCCTGCGGGCGGGCGGCTCGCTGGTGGTACCGCGCGCCCGGCGCCGGCCGCGGCTGGTAGCGGCGATCGACCGTCACTGCGCTGAGGACGGTCCGCTGCAGGCCCTGCAGGTGCCGCTCGATGGCGGCTTGCTGTGGTCGGTGAAGCGCTGATGTGCGGCCGTTGCCCGAAGTGCCCGAAGCCGTCCTGCGCAACGCGCACGCCGCCGCCGCCCGCTGCGGTTGCCACCGCCGACCAGGCCGCGACCCTTCCGCTGGCGGTCTTGCTGGCGCGGGCGGCGGTCGCGCCGCCCGCTGAACCGCCCTCGGCGTTGCCATGAGCGGCGGCGCGCTGGTGGTCGCCGATGCGCCCCTTGCGCTGATGGCGCTTGCCTGGTGGTGGTCGGGTGACCACGACGCGTCCGCGCGACTCGAACGGCTGGCGGCCAGCAGCTTGCTGGTGGCGGCTTCCGCCTGCCTGTGGAATACGCTCGTCGGGCCTGAACCGCTCTGGCAGCACTGGCCGCGCCATGCCAGCCTCGGGGTCATGCTGGCCAGCCTGCGCGCGGTGGCGCGCGAGATGGCGGTGGACCTGCCGGTGCCGACGCTGCTGGGCCGGCTCGCGGCCTATGCCGGCGGCCTGGCGCTGGCGGCGGTGTCGGGCGGCTGGAGTTTGGGCCAGAACGCGCTCAGCGCCTGGTAGATCGCCAGATTGTTGCGCAGCACCACGTCGAATGCGGGGGTGAAGCCATCGCGCACCCACTGGGTGGCGATGTGGATGTTGGCGCCGAGCAGGCCGGTGGCGATCACGCCGATGTCGATGCCGCGCGTCTCGGCACCGGGAAACAACTGCTCGATGAAGCGCCGCGTCAGTTCCGCGTACTCGCGGGTGATCTGCCCGGCCAGTTCGCCAACCCCGTGGCTGATGCTGATCGCGTCGATCAGCATCACCCGCGCCCGGCGCGGATCGTCGCGGATGAACTCCAGCAGCACGCGCAGGCCGGCACCGGCCAGCGCATCGATCCGTTCGCGATCCGGGCTGGCCGCCGTCTTGATCTGCGCCGCCATCAGCGCCGCCAGCGTCGCGCCTTTCAGCTGCTCGTTGAGCATCAGGTACAGGGCGCTGAACAGGGCTTCGAGGCTCTTGAACGACTCGTAGAAATAGCGCTCGGTCAGCCGGGCCCCCGTGCAGATCTCGCGCACCGTCACGGCGTGGTAGCCGCGCGTGCCAAACGCCACCAGGGCCGCGTCAAGCAGCTGCGCGCGGCGCTGGGCGATGCGCGCCGCCATCGGCATGCCCT
>CAYPJK010000388.1:0-3363 GCA_964411025.1 uncultured Nevskia sp. | reverse complement strand
GGGTGTAGCCGGAAATGGTCACCGACCGCGCCCGGTCGTAGCGCTCGATGCGGGCTGGCGATTCGACCAGCTGCAGCGCCGCCAGCTGCGCCAGCGGCACCTGGCTGCCGTTGACGGTGCCGACGTGCAGGCCGTCGAGGCTGTCGAGCCCGGCGCGGCCCTGCATCGGGGCGCGCAGCACCACGGGGTAGTTGTCGCCGTCGGCGGTGCGGAAATCGCCGGCCGGCAGCCCGGCCACCGCCATCCGCAGGGTCCGGTCCAGTTCCACCGGCAGCACGCCAAGCAGGCCGGCGCGCGCCGGGTCTACCGCCAGCTGCACGTCGAGCCGGCTGCGGCGCAGCGGGTTGATGACATCACGGGTGCCCGGCACGGCATTGATCATGGATTCGACTTCGGCGGCCAGCCGGCGCAGTTCGGCCAGCTCCGGGCCGACGATGCGGATCGCGATCGGCGCGGCGATCGGCGGGCCGTTCTCGAATTCCTTGAGCACGATCTCCGCGCCTGGAATCTGCGCGAACTTTGCACGCAGGCGGTCGTAGACGGCGGTGGTGCGGCGTTCGTCGTAGCGCGCCAGTTCGACGAACACCTCGGCGTAGTTGGCGGCCAGCTCCTTCTGGAACACGTTGTAGTAGATCTGCGGATTGCCGCGTCCGAGGTTGGCCATCACCTTGGCGACGTCCGGCTCGCCCGCCAGCGCCGATTCCACCTGCCGCAGCACGGCGTCGCTGGCCGCCAGGCTGGCACCGGCCGGCAGGCTGATCTGCACCAGGAACTGCGGCGTGCCGGCTTTCGGGAACAGCGAGAAGCCGATCGCCGGCACCAGCGCCAGGCTCGCCACGAACAGCAGGCCGGCGGCCGTCGCGGTGGCCGCCGGCCGCGCCAGCGCCCGGTGCAGCAGCGGCGCGTAGACGCCGCGGATCAGCCGGAGGGTCGCGCGAAGAAAGGCATTGCCGTCCTCGTGTTCGTTGCGCGGCAGCATCCGCGAGGCCAGGAACGGAATGATCGTCAGGCTGACGAACAGCGAGGCGGTGACCGTGAACACCACCGCCACCGGCAGCGAGCGGATGAACTTGCCGGCATTCTCCGGCAGCATCAGCAGCGGCAGGAATGCGAACAGCAGCGTTGCCGTGCAGCCGAGCACCGCCAGCGAGATCTGCTGGGTGGCGAGGATCGCCGCATCGACCCGGGAGTGGCCCATACGCAGGAAGCGGGCGATGTTTTCGGTGACCACGATCGAGTCGTCGACCAGCAGGCCGAGCGCTACCACGAAGCCGGCGATCGACAGCTGGTTGATCGAGAAGCCGGCGACGTGCAGTGCCGCCACACCGGTCGCCAGCGACAGCGGAATCGAGATCATCACCACGCCGGCCGCGCGCAGGCCGAGCGGCAGCAGGGTGACGGCGACCAGCGCGATCGCCAGCCCGAAGTCGAGCGTCAGCCGCGATAGCCGGCGATCGACGTTCTTCGACTGGTCGAACGCCCGTTCCAGCTTCACGTCGGCCGGCAGCGTGGTCGCGAACGCGGCCACTGCCGCGTCGATCGCCTGCTGGGTGGCGAAGATGTTCTGCGCGTCCTTCTGATTGGCGGTGACCCAGATCGCCCGCCGACCGTTGTAGCGCGCGGTGTATTCGAGCGATTCGTAGTCCCAGTCGACAGCGGCCACATCGCCAACCGTCACCAGCCGGCCGGGGCTGCCGCCGATCACCGTGCTGCGCACGGCATCGAGCGAGGCATAGCTGCCCGAGGTGCGCAGGTTGAAGCGGCGGCTGCCGATGTCGATCGGGCCGCCGGGGATATTGGTGTTCTCGCCGCTGACGGCGGCCAGTACGTCGCTGGCCTTGAGTTTCAGCTCGGCCAGCCGGTGGAAGTCCAGCGCCACCCGCAGCTCGCGCTCGGGATAGGCCCAGGTCTTCGCCTCGCGGACAGCGGGAATGGCTTCCAGCCGGTCTTCGAGGTCTTCGGCGAGATCGGCCAGCCGGCCGTAGCTGGCGCTGTCGGACACCAGCGCCAGCTGCACGATGTTTACCAGCCCCGGATTGATCTTCTTGACCTCCAGGCGGGTGACGCCGGCCGGCAGCCGCGGCCGCAGCGCGGCGATCTCGCGCGACAGCTCGTCGTACTTCTTCTCGACGTCGACATCGGTCTGGAACTCGACCTGCACCAGCGCCAGCGAATCGTCGGCCCGCGTGAAGAGATGCTTGACGTCGTCGATCTCGTTGATCGCGTCCTCGATCGGCTCGGCGAGCTGCCGCTCGACCTCGATCGGATCGGCACCCGGGTAGATCGCGACGACGTTGAACGCCGAGATCGGAAAGTACGGGTCTTCGGTGCGCGGAATGCTGTTCAGGCTCGACAGACCGAGTGCGGCCAAGAGCCCGAACATCACCAGCGTGAACGGGAAATTGCGGACCGAGAACGCCGCCAGGTTCATGGCGCCGCTCCGGCGATCACCTGCACCGCTTCTCCGTCGCGCAGGTAGGCCGCACCTTCGGTGACCACCTGGCTGCCATCCGGCAGCGGTTCGGCAAGCGCGACGGTATCGCCGCTGAGAAAGGCGACGCGCGGCTCGCGGCTGTGCACGGTGCCGGTCGACGGATCGAACAGGTACACCCGGGCCTTGTCCTGATCGCCCTCGACCAGCGCTGCGACTGGCAGGTAGCTGCGGGTGGCGGCCAGGCTGCTGGCCGGCGTGATCCGCGCGCGGCCGATCAGGCCACTGAACGCCGGCAGGTCGGCGCCGCCGGTATCGACCGCCAGCTGGCAGCGCCAGGTGCCGGTGCGCGGATCGCTTGCACGGGCGATCTCCTGCACGGTGGCCGCGAACAGGCGGCCGGGCAGGGCTTCGAAGCGCACTTCGGCGCGATCGCCGACGGCAACCCGCAGCGCATCGCGATCGGCCAGGCCGACTTCCAGCACGGTGCCGCTGCCGCTGGCCGACACGGTCAGCACGGGGCTGCCGGCGGCGACCAGTTCGCGCGGTTCGGCATGCCGCGCCAGCACCCGGCCATCGGCAGGGGCGATGATCTGCGCGTAGCGACGATTGAACTGGGCCGCATCGAGCTGCGCGCGCGCCACCGCCTCGGCGGTGCCGAGGTCGTCAAGCTGCTCGCGGGTGACGACGTCGGCCGCAAACAGCGTCCGGCCACGGGCCAGATCGCGGCTGGCCTTGGCCAGTGCTTCGCGCGCCTGGGCCACGGCCGCGTCGACTTCCGCCGCTTCGATGCGGGCCAGCGGCTGGCCCGCCCGAACGGCGTCGCCTTCCCGGACAGCCACGGCCGCGATCACGCCGCCGACCTTGAACGCCAGCGTGGTCTGGTCGCGGCTGGCGGCGAGGCCGCTGGCCTGTACCGGCGGTTCGGCCGG
>CAYPJK010000387.1:0-3368 GCA_964411025.1 uncultured Nevskia sp. | reverse complement strand
CTACGGCGTAGACCAAGCCCGACAGCAGCAGGCCGAAATCCGGCTGGTAGACGTTCAGCATCTGCTGCACGGCCTTGGAGGTGACACCGATCTTCTTGCCGATCACCGTTTCGCCCTTGGCGAGGCGGCGTTCGATCATCCGAAGCTGGATACGGTAGGCGTCATCGATCGTGATATCCGGCTCGCGCTCGGTCAGCGGAACGAGCGGCTGGCGGTCGACGAGCGCCTGGTACAGCGCATCGCCATGAAGCTTGATCTGTTCTGGAGTCATGTCGTGGAACTCGAGGCATCGGCCTCGGCAAGGAAGGAATCGACGAGCTTGGCGAAGCGCGCCGCGTGTTCGATCTGGGTCCAGTGCCCGCACTGGCCGAAGACGTGCAGCTGCGCCTTCGGAATCAGCGAGGCCAGGCGCAGCGAGGTTTCAAGCGGAATCACCTGGTCCTCGCGACCGTGGATGACCAGCGTCTCGTTGCTCAGGGCGGCGATCTGCGCCTCGTCGCTGGCCAGGCCATCGACGCCGTTCTGGCGCGGCGCCGGGAACATCGCCGCGTAGGCATCCTGCACGCCGGGCCGCAGGCTGGCCTCGTAGCGCAGCTGTGCCAGCGCATCGGTGACCAGTCCGCGATCGAAGGCGAACAGGTCCATCATCGTGCGCATCGCCTCGAACGACGGCTGATAGCCCCAGACCTGGTCAAGCGCCGGGGTCAGCGTGAAACGAAGGCCGGCCGAACCCATCAGCACCAGCCGGCGCACCCGCGTGGGATGGCGGATCGCCACCGCCAGCGCCAGCGCGCCGCCGAACGAGTTGCCGACCAGGTCCACCGTCGGCAGCGCCAGCGCGTCGAGCAAGCCGACCGCGTGCGCGACCCAGCTGTCGAGGCCATAGCGATGCCCGGCAGGCCGGTCGCTGTAGCCGAAGCCGACCAGATCCGGGGCAATCACGCGCCGCTGACCGGACAGCGCCGGCAGCACCGCACGCCAGTTGGCCCAGGCACTGACGCCGGGTCCGGAGCCGTGCAGCAGCAGCACCGGGCTGCCCTGGCCGAGGTCGTGGTAGTTGGTGCGGATGCCGGCCGCAACGATGCTGCGGCCGACTTCCGGACTGGTGTTGACGTCGCTCATGCGTACTTGACGCAGACGTTGCGGAGTTCGGTGTAGAACTCGAGCGAGTGCACACCGCCTTCGCGGCCGATGCCGCTCTGCTTGGAGCCGCCGAACGGCGTACGCAGGTCGCGCAGGAACCACGAGTTGATCCAGCACAGGCCGACATCGATGCGCTTGGCAATGCGGTGCGCACGCGACAGGTCCTGCGTCCACACCGTGGTGCACAGGCCGTACGGCGTGTCGTTGGCGAGCGCCACCACCTCGTCCTCGGTATCGAACGGCGCGATGTGGCAGCACGGCCCGAAAATTTCCTCGCGGATCACCGTCGCGGTTTCCGGCAGGCCGGTCCAGATGGTCGGCTGCACCCAGCTGCCGCCCTTCAGGTCCGCCGGCATCTCGGGGACGCCACCACCGGTCACCAAGGTCGCGCCTTCGGCCTTGGCCTTGCCGTAGTACGACAGCACCTTGCCGAGGTGTTCCTGCGAGATCAGCGGGCCGATGCCGGTGGACTTCTCATACGGCAGGCCCGGCTTCATGGCCTCGGCCTTCAGCTTCAGCGCGGCGACGAACTTGTCGAAGATCGGCCGCTGCACATAGACGCGCTCGGTACCGAGGCAGACCTGGCCGCAGTTGACGAACGCCGCACGGGCAATGCCTTCGACCGCGGCGTCGAAGTCGGCGTCGGCGAACACCAGACCGGCATTCTTGCCACCCAGCTCGAACGACACCGGCCGCAGGCCCTTGGAGGCCGCGCCCATGATCGCTTCGCCGGTGCGCGTCTCGCCGGTGAAGGTGATGGCGTTGACGCCGCGATGGGAGGTCAGGAACTCGCCCGCCGAATTCGGGCCGAGGCCGTGGACGACGTTGTAGACACCCTTCGGGATACCGACCTTGTTCATCACTTCGCCGAGCAGCGTGGCGGTGGCCGGCGTCTCTTCCGACGGCTTGACCACCACGGCGTTGCCGCAGGCCAGTGCCGGCCCGACCTTCCAGGTCATCAGCAGCAGCGGCAGGTTCCACGGGCAGACCACGGCGATCACCCCGCGCGGCACGCGCACGGCGTAGTTCAGCGCTTCGCCGCCATCCGGCGTCGCCATTTCGAAGGTTTCGCTGGGAACGTTCTTGATGACGTCGGCGAAGATCTTGAAGTTGGCGGCGCCGCGCGGGATATCGATGTGGGCGGCCAAGCTCGCCGGCTTGCCGGTGTCGGCGATTTCTGCCGCCAGGAAGTCGTCGAAGCGACGGTTGATCTCGTCGGCCAGCGCATACAGCAGCTCGACGCGCTTCGCGACCGGCATCTTGCCCCAGGGGCCGTCGAGCGCGGCGCGCGCAGCGGCCACGGCCGCGTCGACTTCCGCCTTGCCACCTTCGGAAACAAGCCCGATCAGCGAGCCGTCCAGCGGGCTGCGGTTCTCGAACGTCTTGCCGCTCGCAGACGGGACGAAGGCGCCGTCGATGAAATGCGGGAAGTCGCGCCGGACATTGATCGCTGCGGCTGCAGTTGATGCATCAGTTGCCATGTTGTGCTCGTGATTGGATTTGAGGGCCGGATTCAGGTCACCACCGACAGGAAGGCTTCGTTGAGCTTCCGGTCGTGATAGAAGATCGCCGGACCCAGTTGATCGTCGGTCCAGGTGATCGTCGGCTTGTCCGGGTACCAGATGTAGCCGCCGGCAAATACTTCGTTGCGGTTGCCGCTCGGGTCGAAGAAGTAGATGGTTTCGCCGCGCGTGATGCCGTGGCGCGTCGGGCCGAGATCCAGCGACACCTTCTTCTTCGAAATGATGTCGGCCGCCTTCAGCACTTCGTTCCAGCTGCCAAGCAGGAACGAGCAGTGGTGGAACTTGTTCTTCATCGGCTGACGGATGAAGGCCACGTCGTGCGCCTTGTTCGAGCAGGTCAGGAACGCGGCGATCTGCAGCTTGTCCGGGCCAGCGACGACCTGCTCGGCCAGGTTGAAGCCGAGGATCTTGGTGAACAGCTCGACCGTGCCATCGAGATCGTCGCCGTACAGCAGGCAGTGATCGAAACGCGACGGCGCCATGCCGCGCAGGCCATCCGGCCACGGCTCCGGGTTGAGGTAGCCGGTGGCGCAGCCGGTGACATCGCGGTGGGCGTAGAGCTCCATCGTATGGCCGGTCGGAATCGTGAAGCGGAAGCGGCGGCCGGTATGCGGATGCTCGCCGGCGGCAATCCAGCAGGTCTCGGTGGCCAGCGGGCTGGCCTCCAGTTCACCAGCCAGGCGATCGAGCGTGGCGTCGGAA
>CAYPJK010000386.1:0-3381 GCA_964411025.1 uncultured Nevskia sp. | reverse complement strand
GAAGATCCGGGCTACACGGTCAAGATCATGACCGTGGCGCTGGCCTGGCCGGGCGCCACCGCCGAGGAGATGCAGGATCAGGTGCTCGATCCGCTCGAAAAGCGCATGCAGGAGCTGAAGTGGTACGACCGGGTCGAAAGCTACACGCGGCCGGGCCTCGCCTTCATGGTTGTGACGCTCAAGGATTCGACGCCGCCGCCGGAGGTGCCGGGCGAGTTCTATCAGGTACGCAAGAAGCTGGGCGACGAAGTGCTCAAGCTGCCGCGCGGCGTGATCGGCCCGCTGATCAACGACGAATACGGCGATGTCACCTTCACCCTGTATGCGCTGAAGGCCAGGGGCCAGCCGCATCGCCTGCTGGTGCGCGAGGCGGAGCGCCTGCGCCAGCGGCTGCTGCATGTCGAAGGAGTGAAGAAGGTGCAGATCGCCGGCGAGCGGCCGGAGCGCATCTATGTCGAGCTGTCGTACCCGAAGCTGGCGACCTTGGGCATTTCGCCGACGGCGGTGTTCGAAGCACTGAACAACCGCAACCTGCTGACGCCGGCCGGCTCGATCGATACCCAGGGGCCGCAGGTGTTTGTCCGGCTGGATGGTGCGCTCGACGATCTAGACGCCATCCGAAGCACGCCGATCGTCGCCAACGGTCGCAGCCTGCGGCTGTCCGATCTGGCCGAGGTCAAGTACGGCTACGAGGACCCGGCGAGTTTCCTGATCCGCAACGGTGGCGAGCCGGCGCTGATCCTCGGCGTGGTGATGAAGGATCGCTATGACGGGCTGAAGCTCGGCAAGGCGCTGGAGCAGGAAATCGCCGCGATTTCGGCGGAGATGCCGCTGGGCCTCAGCTTGACCAAGGTGACCGACCAGTCGGTGAACATCCGCGAGGCCTACGACGAGTTCATGATCAAGTTCGCGGTGGCGCTGATGGTGGTGATCGCCATCTGCCTGATCAGCATGGGCTACCGCGTCGGCCTGGTGGTGGCTGCCGCCGTGCCGCTGACCCTGTCCGCCGTGTTCCTGATCATGCTGGCCACCGGCCGCGACTTCGACCGGGTGACGCTCGGCGCGCTCATCCTGGCGCTGGGCCTCTTGGTCGACGACGCGATCATCGTCATCGAAGCGATGGTCGTGAAGATGGAGGAAGGCGTCGACCGCATCGCCGCCGCCAACCACGCCTGGGGCCACACGGCCGCGCCGATGCTGTCCGGCACCCTGCTGACCGCGATTGGCCTGATGCCGGTCGGCTTCGCGAAATCCGGCGCTGGCGAATATGCCGGCAACATCTTCTGGGTGGTCAGCTTCGCGCTGCTGGCCTCGTGGCTGGTGGCCGTGGTGTTCACGCCGTACATCGGCGTCAAGCTGCTGCCGGACATCCGGCGCGTCGAAGGCGGCCACGGCGCCATCTACGGCACGCCGCGCTACCGGCAGCTGCGCGCGCTGCTGATCCGCCTGATCACCCACAAGGGCAAGACCGCCATCGCGGTGGTGGTGATGCTGGTGCTGTCAGTGCTCGGGATTGGTGTCGCCAAGCAGCAGTTCTTCCCGATCTCCGATCGTCCGGAAGTGCTGATCGAAGTGCAGATGCCGGAAGGCACCAGCATCGAGGCCACCAGTGCGGCAGCCGCCAAGGTCGAAGCCTGGCTGGCCGATCAGCCGGAAGCGCAGATCGTCACCGCCTACATCGGTCAGGGCGCACCGCGCTTCTATCTTGCGCTGTCGCCGGAATTGCCGGACCCGTCGTTCGCCAAGGTCGTCGTGCTGACCGCCGATCCGGCGGCGCGCGAGGCGCTGAAGCTGCGCATGCGCCAGGCTGCAGCCGATGGGCTGGTGCCGGAGGCGCGCATTCGCGTGGCGCAGATCGTCTTCGGGCCGCCGTCGCCGTTCCCGGTCGCGTTCCGCATCAAGGGTCCGGACGAGGCGATCGTACGCAGCATCGCCGAAGAAGTGCGCGCGACGATGGCAGCGATGCCCCCGCTGCGCACGGTCAATACCGACTGGAGCGAACGGGTGCCGACCGTGCATTTCGTGCTCGATCAGGATCGCCTGCAGGCGATGGGGTTGAACACCCGCGATGTCAGCCTGCAGCTGCAGTTCCTGCTCGGCGGCGTGCCGGTGACCCAGGTCCGCGAAGACATCCGTGCCGTCGACGTGATCGCCCGCAGCGCCGGGCCGGATCGGCTCGATCCGGCCAAGCTCGAGGCCTTCACCCTGGTCACGGCCACCGGCCAGCGGGTGCCGCTGTCGCAGATCGGCCACACCGAAGTGCGCAGCGAAAATCCGATCATGCGGCGCCGCGACCGTTATCCGACGATCACCGTGCGCGGCGACATCGGCGAGGAGTTCCAGCCGCTGGAAGTGTCGAAACTGGTGATCGACAAGATCGCGCCGATCGTCGCGAAGCTGCCTGAGGGCTGCCACATCGAGACCGCCGGCGCGTTCGAGGAAGACGCCAAGGCCAATGTCGAACTGGCCAAGGTTTTCCCGATCATGTTCGTGCTGCTGATGGTGGTGATCATCTTCCAGGTGCGCTCGCTGGCCGGGCTCGGCATGGTGCTGCTGACCGCGCCGCTCGGCCTCGTCGGCGTGGTGCCGGCGATCCTGCTGTTCCATCAGCCGTTCGGCTTCAACACCATCATCGGCCTGATCGGGCTGGCCGGCATCATCATGCGCAACACGCTGATCCTGATCGGCCAGATCGAGGACAACCAGCGCGACGGCATGACGCCGTTCCATGCGGTCGTCGAAGCCACGGTGCAGCGTTCACGGCCGGTGCTGCTGACCGCGCTGGCCGCCGTGTTCGCGTTCATCCCGCTGACCTTCTCGGCGTTCTGGGGCTCGCTGGCCTTCACCCTGATCGGCGGCACCATCGGCGGCACCGTGCTGACCCTGCTGTTCCTGCCGCCGCTGTATGCGATCTGGTTCCGAATCAAGCCGGAAGCCGAGCCAACACATCACTGAACCCATTTCCTTGTAGTCAGGGCGTACCACCATGGATGTCAAAGCAGGCCGTTACACCGCCAATTACCCGGATGGCTTCGTCGTGCTGCTGATCGGGCTGCGGATCAACAAGCTCTGGAGAGTCAACGAATGGGCGCCGGTGATGCGGGCCGCGTTCGCGATGACCGACGAGGCGCTCAAGCTGCCGGACACGCCGCTGCTGAACTCGAACACGGTCTGGTCGGTCAGCGACCCGCGCGTGTTCTTCTTCGTCCAGCACTGGCGCTCCTTCGAGGAACTGATGGTCTGGGCGAACAACAAGGATCTGAAGCACAAGCCGGCGCAGAAGGCGTTCTTCCGGCGCACCGCGTACAACGGCAATGTCGGCGTCTGGCACGAGGCCTACAAGGTCGGCAAGGGCCAGTTCGAGGCGATCTACGCGAACAT
>CAYPJK010000385.1:0-3391 GCA_964411025.1 uncultured Nevskia sp. | reverse complement strand
GCAGGCGCTGCGATCACCCTGGTGCCGGTCGACTCCGCCGCGCTGAAGCAGCGCTTCATCCGCCTGCCGGCGCGGTTGCATGCCGGTGATCCGAACTGGATCACGCCGCTGGACCTGGAGCGCAGCGACGCGCTGTCGCCGAAGCACAATCCGCTGTTCGCGCACACCGACGTGCAGTTTTGGCTGGCCGTGCGCGATGGCCGCGACGTCGGCCGCATCAGCGCCCAGGTCAACCGCGATGCCACCGATGGTGTCGGCCAGTTCGGCCTGCTGGCGGCGGAGAACGACGCGGCCGTCGTCAAGGCGCTGTTCGACACCGCCGAAGCCTGGCTGAAGGCGCGCGGCATGCGCGAGGCGCTGGGGCCGTTCAGCCTGTCGATCAACGAGGAAACCGGCCTGCTGGTCGCCGGCCACGACACGCCGCCGATGCTGATGATGGGGCACGACCGCCCGTATCTCGGCGGCCTCGTCGAAGCCCAGGGCTATGCCAAGGCCAAGGATGTCTACGCCTACCTCTGCGACATCACCCAGCCGTGGCCGAAGCCGGTGCAGGGCCTGCTGCGCCGGCCGCTGGGGCCATCGGTGCAGCTGCGCCACCTGAGCTTCAAGCACTACCGTCGCGACATCGAGCAGATCACCTCGATCTTCAACGATGCCTGGTCGGCGAACTGGCGCTTCGAGCCGCTGACTGCCGCCGACACCGACCATCTGGCCAAGGCGATGCGGCCGATCCTGTCCGAGCGGATGGTCTGGTTCGTCGATGTCGATGGCGAACCGGCCGGCTTCGGCGTCGCGCTGCCCAACCTCAACGAGGCGATCGCCGATCTCGACGGCCGGCTGCTGCCGTTCGGCTGGGCCAAGCTGCTGTGGCGGCTCAAGGTTCGCGGCGTGACCGGCGCGCGGGTGCCGCTGATGGGCATCCGCAAGCGTCACGCGCACGGCATCATCGGTTCGACCCTGCCGTTCCTGATCATCGACGCGATGCGCACGGAAGGGCTCAAGCGTGGCTTCCAGCGCGCCGAGCTGTCCTGGATTCTCGAAGACAACCTGCCGATGCGGCGGATCAACGAAAGCCTCGGCGGCGTCGCCTACAAGACCTACCGCGTCTACCGGAAGGCGCTGGCTTGAGCGGTGTGATGGCGGGCGGGCTGACCGCGCTGGTCCTTGCCGGGTCGCGCGGGCCGGACGATCCGATGGCGCAGGCCTTCGGCGTGCCGCACAAGGCGCTGATCGCCGTTGGTGGCACGCCGATGCTGTTGCGGGTGATCGCGGCACTCGGCGCGACGCCGGAGATCGCGCGGATCGTCGTGGTCATCGAAGCGCCGACGCTGGTGCAGGCACTGCCGGGCCTTGCCGAAGCGGCGAACGGCAAGCCGGTCGATATCTTTCCGGCGGCCGGGAGCCCGAGCCGCAGCGTGGTGGCCGCGCTGGCCCGCTATCCGGCGCCGCTCCTGGTCACCACGGCCGACCACGCGCTGCTGCAGCCGGTCTGGGTGCGACATTTCCTCGCCAGCGTTCCGGCCGGTGCCGATGCGGCGCTGGCGCTGGCCCGCTCGGAAGTCGTGCTGGCCGAAATGCCGGACACCCGCCGCACCTGGCTGCGCTTTGCGGAAGGGGCGTACAGCGGCTGCAACCTGTTCTTCTTCGCCACCCCGACAGCGCAGGCGCTGGCCGAGCTGTGGCAGCAGGTCGAGGCCCTGCGCAAGCAGCCGGTGGCGATGCTGCGGCTGCTCGGCCTCGGCTACGCGTTGCGCTACCGCTTCGGCTGGCTGAAGCTGTCGGCGGCGCTGGCGCGGCTCGGCCAGCTCGCCGGCGGCAGCCGCGCGGCGGTGGTGGAGATGCCGTTCGCTCGGGCGGCGGTGGATGTCGACAAGCCGGCGGACAAGGAACTGGTCGAACGGCTGCTGGCGGAGGATCGGCCAGCGCACTGAACGGAGGCGGGCATGGCCAAGGCGCTGCGGGTGGCTTCGTGGAACATCGAGCACTTCAAGGATGACCCGGGCCGTGCCGATCGCGTGCTCGGCGCGCTGAAGGCGGTTCGTCCGGATGTCTTCGCGCTGTACGAGGTCGAAGGCAAGGGCGTTTTCGAGCCGCTGGTCAAGGCGTTCCCCGGCTACCAGTTCCACATCACCGAAGGCGCGCAGGTCCAGGAGATCCTGGTCGGCGTCAAGGGCGGCATCACCGGCTTCTTCTCGCAGCGGCTGGAGTTCCAGATCGGCCAGGTGAGCCTGCGGCCGGGCAGCCTGCTGACCGTGACCGTGGCCGGCGTCCACTACTCGCTGCTGTTCCTGCACACCAAGAGCAGCGCCGATCCGATCGGGCTGGGCCTGCGCGATGCGCAGTTCCAGAAGGCGTTCCGGCTCAAGGAGGTGCTGGACGCGCAGGCCGCCGACGGCCGGTCGAACTTCATCGTGCTAGGCGATCTCAACACCATGGGCCTCGACTACGCGAAGGGCATCGCGATCGCCGCCGATGCCGAAATCACTCGGCTGGCGGCCGAGGCCGGCAAGGTCGGCATGCGGCTGCTGTCGAAATCGCATCCGGCCACCTGGTCGAACGGCAGCCGCAGCCGCTACAAGCCAGCCGATCTCGATCATGTTCTGGCGGCCAACCATCTGGCCTTCAAGCCGCTGCGCGGCGCCGAAGTCGAAGTACAAGGCTGGCCACTGCTCGCCGACACCGCTGCGCGCGATGCCTGGATCAAGCAGTACTCCGATCACGGGCTGCTGGTGTTCGAGCTGCAGAAGCGGGCCGCTGTGACTTGACGCCGTTGTGCCCTGCGCCGCTGCACGCACACAGCAAAAAGCCGGCGCGAGGCCGGCTTTCGGATGCACCGCCGAATCGATGGCTCAGGGCCGCGTACCCATGATCCAGTCCCACAGCGGGCTCGACACGCCATAGCCGGTGTCGCCGTTCACGAAGTGGTGCTGCATGTGGTGCACCTTGAGCTTCTTGAACAGCGGCTGCTGCCAGGCGTAGTGGTGCAGCGCGTAGTGCAGGGTGTCGTAGATCACGTAGCCGACGATGAAGCCGCCGAACAGCGCCTTCAGCCAGACGCCGTCGACCGCCAGCGCGAACAGGCACCAGAAACCGTAGGCCAGCGGCATGCTGACCGACGGCGGCATCACTAGGCGCAGCCGGTCGTTCGGGTGGTCGTGATGGACTCCGTGCCAGATGAAGTGCAGCCGCTCGCCGATCTTGCCTGGCGGGGTCCAGTGGAACAGGAAGCGATGCAGGAAATACTCGGTGGCGGTCCAGATCAGCAGGCCGCCGGCAAAGCAGGCGATCCAGCCGGACAGCGGGATGCCATCGGCGAACGCGGTCCAGGTCAGCCACGCGAACAGCGGCAAGTAGATCGCCATCGGCACCCAGAACGGGATCTTCGACAGCG
>CAYPJK010000384.1:0-3400 GCA_964411025.1 uncultured Nevskia sp. | reverse complement strand
CACCGTGATGGATCTGTCCACCGGCAAGAACATCCACGAGACGCGCGAGTGGATCCTGCGCAATTCTCCTGTTCCGATCGGAACCGTCCCGATCTACCAGGCGCTGGAGAAGGTCAACGGCAAGGCCGAAGAGCTGACCTGGGAGATCTTCCGCGACACGCTGATCGAGCAGGCCGAGCAGGGCGTGGACTACTTCACGATCCACGCCGGCGTGCGGCTGGCCTACATCCCGCTGACCGCCGACCGGGTCACCGGCATCGTCTCGCGTGGCGGCTCGATCCTCGCCAAGTGGTGTCTGGCGCATCACAAGGAAAACTTCCTGTACACGCATTTCGAAGAGATCTGCGAAATCATGAAGGCCTACGACGTCACCTTCAGCCTCGGTGACGGCCTGCGTCCGGGCTCGATTGCCGATGCCAACGACGCCGCCCAGTTTGGCGAGCTGGAAACTTTGGGTGAGCTGACCCAGATCGCTTGGAAGCACGACGTGCAGGTGATGATCGAAGGCCCCGGCCATGTTCCGATGCATCTGATCAAGGAGAACATGGAGAAGCAGCTGAAGGATTGCGACGAAGCGCCGTTCTATACGCTGGGGCCGCTGACCACCGACATCGCGCCGGGCTATGACCACATCACCTCCGGCATCGGTGCGGCAATGATCGGCTGGTTCGGCACGGCGATGCTCTGCTACGTCACCCCGAAGGAACATCTGGGCCTGCCGGACAAGAACGATGTCCGGGAAGGCATCGTCACCTACAAGATCGCCGCCCACGCGGCCGACCTCGCGAAGGGTCACCCGGCCGCGCAGGTGCGCGACAACGCGCTGTCGAAGGCGCGTTTCGAGTTCCGCTGGGAAGACCAGTTCAACCTCGGCCTTGATCCCGAAAAGGCCAAGGACTTCCACGATGAAACGCTGCCGCAGGAGGGCGCCAAGCTGGCCCACTTCTGCTCGATGTGCGGACCGCACTTCTGCTCGATGAAGATCACCCAGGACGTGCGCGACTACGCGGCCCAGCAGAAGCTCGATGCGGCTGAAACGCTGAAGGTCGGCATGGCCGAGAAGGCCGCAGAGTTCAAGGCGGCCGGCGCCGAGGTCTATCGCCGCGAGTGAGCGGGCTGCGCCTTCGATGACCAGGGCGGTTGCCGAGGAGGACCTGCAGGCGCTGGACCGTGCACTGCGGGCGGCCGGCCAGAAGCGGCTGACGCAGCGCGAGATTCGTCAGGCATTCACCGGCGTCTGCCCGGCGCTGGCGGCAGCGCCGGATGCCCGCGCGCAGCTGCAGGCGCTGCTGGTCGCGCTGGCCGGGCGCGGCGCGCTCCGCCTGCCGGACCCGAAGCGCTGGGATGACAGCCAGCGGCCGCCGCTGCCGACCAGCGTGGAACTGCTGCGCGATCCGGCGGCCGGGCCACCCGAGCCCGCCGCCACCTGGCTTCCCGGGCTGGCGTTCGCCGCCCACGAGCGGCATCCGGCCCGCCGCGACACGCTGCTGCAGATCAACCGCTGGCTGCATTCCGGACCTGTCCTGGTGCCTTCGGTACCGCTGCGCGAGCGGTCGCTGCATATCTTCGGTGACGAGCGCTGGCTCGATGTTTTCCAGTCGCCGGACGGCCTGTTCGATGGCCGCCTGCCGGCCGCGCTGCTCGGCGTGGTCGATCCGTCACCGCCGCTGGCGCACGAGATGCAGCCGGCCGCGCACGGCGCGCCGCTGCTGGTGCTGGCCGGTCTGGCCAGCTATCACAGCGTTGCGGGCTGGAACCGGGAGGCGCGTGCGCTTTCGGCGGTCGTCTACGGCGGCGGCCCGGCGCTGCTGACGGCGACCGACACGCTGCGGACGCTGGCGGCGCAGGCGGGCGCGCCGGCGCTGTTCTATGTCGGTGACATCGACCCGGACGGGCTGGCCATCCTCGACCGCCTGCGGCTTGCCGTACCGGCCGTGCAGCCGCATCCGGCGCTGTACCGCTGGCTGCTGCAGCAGGGACGGCGTGCGCCGTTGCCGGGCGGTCCGGTCGCGCCGGGCTCCCTGTCCGGCTGGCCGGCGGACCTGGCGGCGGCGATTTCCGCGCTGTTCGCGGCCGGTCAGCGCATCGCGCAGGAGAACTTCGGCAGCCGGGAACTGCGCAGCTGGCCGTCCGGGAGACGCGCCGGCACCTGAAGCTTCGGCCGATGTATGGGAAAATCGCGCGCCCCGGCGTCCCGTTGCCGGGATCGCGAGCCCGCCGTCCGCATGAGCACCCCCCAGCGCCTGTACCGCGTCACCTTCCTGAACCAGGGCAGCGTCTACGAGATCTACGCCCGCTCGGTCAGCCACGGCTCGATGATGGGTTTCGTCGAGATCGAGAAGCTGGTCTTCGGCGAACGCACCACGATCCTCGTCGACCCTGGCGAGGAAAAGCTGAAGGCGGAGTTCGCCAACGTCACCCGCACCTTCGTGCCGGTGCACGCGATCGTCCGCATCGATCAGGTCGACAAGGCCGGTGCCGCGCGGATCATGGCGGGTGGGGAGTCCGGCAAGGTGATGCCGTTTCCCGTCTTCACGCCGGGTGGCGACCATAAGCCCTGATCCGTTTTTCGTCGGAGCCCGCTGATGCGCTTCGCCTATCTGGGCTCCGGCAGCAAGGGCAATGCGCTGGTCATCGAGGCCGGCAGCACCCGCGTGCTGCTCGACTGCGGCCTGCCGCTGGTTGAAGTCGATGCTAGGCTGGCCCGGCTCGGCCTTGCGGCGTCGGACCTGACCGCGATCGTCGTCACCCACGAGCATGGCGATCACATCGGCGGTGTGGCGAAACTCGCGCGCCGCAATGCGCTTCCGGTCTGGCTCACTGCCGGCACCCGCGCGGCCTGGAAGAGCGCCCCCGATGAATGGCTGCGCACGCTGACGCCGCACCGGCACCTGACCATCGGCGAGCTGGACGTGATGCCGTACCCGGTGCCGCACGATGCCCGCGAGCCCTGCCAGTACGTGTTCGGCCATGCGGGCCGCCGGGTCGGCGTGCTGACCGATGCTGGCTCGGTCACGCCGCACATGCGCGAAAGCTTGAGTGGCCTCGACGCGCTGCTGCTGGAGTTCAACCACGACCGCGCGATGCTGATGAACGGACCCTATCCGTCGTTCCTCAAGCAGCGCGTGGCGGGCAACAAGGGACACTTGAGTAACGCCCAGGCGGCCGAGCTGCTGGGCAGTCTCGATATCTCGCGGCTTCAGCACCTGGTGCTGACCCATCTGTCGGAAACCAACAACACGCCGGAACACGCGCTGGCCGCGGCGTCCGAAGTGCTTGGCGCCCAGCCTGACTGGCTGGTCTGCGCCCATCAGGACGCCGGCCTCGACTGGCGTCACGTCAACTGAGACTGAAATGACCCTGCACATCCTCGCCGGCGGCACCGCCCTGTCGCCTTTCC
>CAYPJK010000383.1:0-3402 GCA_964411025.1 uncultured Nevskia sp. | reverse complement strand
GCTGCGCAACGGTACCGATCTGGAAACCGGCGTCGACGGCCGCCTTCAGCAGCAGCAGGCGATCAACGTCGGCGCGCGAGTACAGCCGGCTGTTGCCGCTGCTGCGCGCCGGCTGCACCGCCTGATAACGAAATTCCCAGATGCGGATGGTCGGCACCGGAATGCCGGTCAGCGTCGATACCGCGGCGATGCGGTACAGGCCGCTGTCGGCCGCTGCCGGCGAAACGGACGCCGAGTTGGGCGCAAGCGTTGGCGTCGGGTGATCAGACATGGGCGACGTCATCCTTGTTGAATAGGTTTTGAATAATTCAAGACTAGCGCCTCTGCACCCAAAGCGCCACGCGGCGGCGCGGAATTTGCTCGGATCTGGCCAGGCAAAACGGAACAGGAGCGGACACGGTGCGCGTCGTGCTGGTCGATGAGGACGCTGGCCGTCTGGCCCTGCTGGACGGCGCGCTGCAGGCGGCGGGGTACCAGGTCGTTGGCCGGCTCGATCCGGGGGCCGACCTCACCGCTGCGGTCGACCGACTGCAGCCGGACATCGTGCTGATCGAGGTCGACAACCCGTCCCGCGACACGCTGGAGTCGCTCGGCCAGATCAGCCGCGAGCGGCCCCGGCCAATCGTGCTGTTCGCCAAGGCAAGCGATCCCGACACCATCCGCCGCGCGGTCGCCGCCGGCGTGTCGGCCTACGTGGTCGACGGCATGAGCCCGGCGCGGCTGGCGCCGGTGATCGAAGTCGCGATCGCCCGCTTCCGCGACTACCAGGCGCTGCGCGAGGACCTGA
This sequence comes from uncultured Nevskia sp., assembly GCA_964411025.1. Lineage (GTDB taxonomy): Bacteria > Pseudomonadota > Gammaproteobacteria > Nevskiales > Nevskiaceae > Nevskia. The sequence continues at coordinate 2,615 of CAYPJK010000383.1, read as the reverse complement.
ACAGCACCCGGCTGAAGCTGGCCGACCGCCGTGACATCGAGCGCGCCAAGGGCCTGCTGATGAAACGCAAGGGGCTCGACGAGGACGCCGCCTTCGCCGCGCTCCGCACCCTGGCAATGGACCGCAACCTCCGGCTTGGCGAGGTCGCCCGGTCGCTGATCGCCGCCGCCGAGCTGCTGTGAGCCGGCCGCGCCTGAATCTCGGCCTGCTGCCACTGGCCGATGCCGCGCCGCTGTACGTGGCGCGCGAATGCGGCTTCTTCGCCGGCCAGGGACTCGATGTGCGGCTATCGGTCGAAACCACCTGGGCCAGCCTGCGCGACAAGCTGGCAGCCGGCCTTCTCGACGCCGCCCAGCTGCTGGCGCCGATGCCGTTGGCGGCGCACCTCGGTGCCGACCGCCTTGGCGTGCCGATCGACACCGCGCTGACGCTGTCGCGCAACGGCAATGCGCTGACCGTGTCGACCGCGCTGTTCGCGCCGCTTGATCAGCCGCCGCCACTGCCGGCGGCGGCCGGCGCAGCGCTGAAGCGGCTGCTGGCTGCCGACCGCGCCGCCGGCCGGCCCAAGCGGGTGTTTGCCCACGTGTTCCCGTTCTCGAGCCACCACTACCTGCTGCGCGCCTGGTTGCGCTCGTCCGGCATCGATCCCGACCGCGATGTGCTGCTGGCCGTCGTTCCGCCGCCCCGCATGCTGGATGCACTGCGCGCCGGCGAGATCGACGGCTACTGCGCCGGTGCACCCTGGGGCGGCGCCGCCGAAGCGGCCGGCGCCGGCCGCCGCCTGCTGGCCACCCACCTGATCCGGCCCGGCTGCGCCGAGAAAGTACTGGCCGTGACCCGCCACTGGGCCACCGGCTACCGCGAGGAGCACCTCGCGCTGGTCGCCGCATTGATCGAGGCCGGGCGCTGGCTGGAACAGCCAGGCCACCGGCTCGACGCCAGCCAGATGCTTGTCGATGCCCGGCTGATCGACGTGCCGGCGTATTGCGTGCGCGAAGCGCTGCGCGACGATGCCGACGATCCGCGGGCCGCACAGATCGTGTTCGGCGCCAGCGCCAGCGCTTCGCCGCACCACGACGACGCCCGCTGGTTCCTGGCGCAGATGCAACGCTGCGGCCAGGTGCCGGCGGCAGTCGAGGTCGAGGACACCGTGGCGTCCAGCTACCGCCTCGGCCTGCACCGCGCGGCCGCCCTGCGGGCCACCTCGGTGCGCCATCCGGTGCTGCAGTAGCGCGCTGCGGCGGCCTGCGGCCGGCTCAGTCGACCACGGTCAGCGCGATCGACCGCTTCCACGACAGTTCGCGGGCCAGGGTACGCGTGGCGCAGGCGCTGCCATCGGCATGCAGCGCCAGCACCCGGTTCAGCCCCAATTCCCGGGCCAGCGCCGGCCAGCGCTCGCGACCGGCGACGAACAGCGCGGCGCCGGCGGCATCGGCCAGCGCGCCGTCGGCGTGCACCACGGTCAGCGCCCGCAGACCCTGCACCGGCCAGCCGCTGGCCGGGTCGAGCAGATGCGAATAGCGGCGGCCCTCGAACTCGAAGCCGCGCTGGTCGTCGCCATGGGTGACCACTGAAGCATCACCGGCCTGCAGGCTGGCCAGCACGTAGGCCTGCTCGCCCTGCTCGAACGGGTCGCGCAGGCCGGTGCGCCAGGGCCGGTTGTCGCGCGTGCCGCGGGTGGCGACATGGCCGCCGGTATCGATGGAGACATCGCCAAAGCCGGCGGCGCGCAGGCTGTCGATCGCGCGGTCGACGATGTAGCCCTTGCCGAGCGCGCCGAAGTCCCAGCCGGTCTGCGGCGCCGGCCCGTACTGCGGGCCGCCGTCGTAATCCGGAGCCACCGCCAGCGCCGCCCGCAACGCGGCGATCTCGCCAGCATCGGGCGGCGCACTGCGCAGCCGGGCCGGATCGTCGAAGCCCCAGAGCCGCACCAGCGCCGCGACCCGGGGTTCGAACAGACCACCGCTGCTGCGGTGGATCTCCCAGGCCTTGGCGAACAGGCCGTGCAGCGACGGCGGGATATTGACCACCTGGCCCGCAGCCTGCTGCCGGTTGAGCTGCGCCAGCGCGCCCTCGCCCCAGGCCCAGGCCTCACGGCCGAAGTCGATCAGCAGGTGGCGCGCGCTGTTCATCGCCTGCTCCACCGCCGCCTTCGAACGGCGGTCGGCGGCGACCGTCATCAGCACCTCGGTGCCCATCGCGAGGAAGCGCTGCCGGTAGGTCGTCTGGCGGGCCAGGAAGTGGCTGACGGCGTGCACGCGTGTCGGGAGTCGGACCGGGTACGGCGCGGCCTGGCCTTGGATGGCGGCCATCAGCCGTGCGCCGCGCGTTTGCGGCTCTGCTTGATGCGCCACCACGACCACACACCGCTGATCGACAGCAGCAGCGCCAGCAGACCGACCAGCGTGATGATCCAGGCCCCGATCGGGCCGAACAGCCGGCCGCTGTGCAGATCGATCAGCACCTGCTCGACCAGCACCGACGGCCTGGCGAACTGCTCAATCGCCTTACGCTGTTCGCTCGGCAGCGGCTTCGGCTGCGACCAGCTGACCGACTGCGGCAGCACCGGCGTCCAGCTGATACCGCCATCGCGGCTTTCGTAGGCATCGAAATCC
>CAYPJK010000382.1:0-3412 GCA_964411025.1 uncultured Nevskia sp. | reverse complement strand
GGCCGCAGTTCCTCGGGCCCGGCCGCAACGCCGCCTCGGCCGAGACCGGCCTGCGGGCGTCGTGGGCCGACAAGGGCCCGCCCGTCCTCTGGCAGCGCCCCGTCGGCGAGGGCTTTAGCGGGCCCGTCGTCGCCAAGGGGCGGACGCTGCGCGACGACCTCGGCATCGACGCGCTGCTGGTCACCCGCAGCGAGAACGGCATGACCCTGCTGGCACCGCACCAGCCGCCGCTGCACCTGCCGACCGAGGCGCGCGACGTGCTCGACGTCACCGGCGCCGGCGATACCGTGATCGCCACCTTCGGCGCGGCGCTGGCCGCCGGCCACGAGTTCGCCCACGCCGCCCGCGTCGCCAACCTGGCGGCGGGCATCGTGGTGGCCAAGCTCGGCACGGCCACCGTCAGCCAGGCCGAGCTGCTGCGGGCGATCCGCCGCCAGCACGAAGACGACAGCGCCGTGCTGACCGAGCCGGAACTGCTCGAACGGGTTCGCCAGGCGAAGGCGCAGGGCCAGGTGGTGGTGATGACCAACGGCTGCTTCGACCTGCTGCATGTCGGCCACGTCCGCTACCTGGAAGCGGCTCGGCGGCTCGGCGACGTGCTGATCGTGGCGGTCAACACCGACGACTCGGTCAAGCGGCTGAAGGGGCCGAGCCGGCCGCTGAACGCGACCGCCGACCGCATGCGGATGCTGGCGGCGCTGAAGTGCGTCGACTGGGTGGTGCCGTTCGCCGAGGACACGCCGCTGCGGCTGATCACCGACGTGCTGCCCGACCTGCTGGTCAAGGGCGGCGACTACCGGCCCGAACAGGTGGCCGGCCACGACGTGGTGGCGGCGCACGGCGGCCAGACCGTGATCCTGGACTTCCACGACGGTTATTCGACCACCCGCATCATCGAACGGGCGCGCACCTGACCTCTGGTGTCGCGCCTGCACGCTGCGTCAGACTTCCACCCCGCCATCGCCAATTCGCGCCCGCCATGATCAGACCCGCCTGCCTCGCCGTCGCCACCCTACTGCTGGTTGCCGGCTGCGCGTCCTCGCCGTCCGGGAAGCGGGCGCTTGCCCCGATCGACTACAGCGTGGTCTGCCAGCAGCTCGAAAGCAGCGGCAAGGCGACCGGCGCGCTGCGCTGGTTCCATGCGTCGGCGGAACGCCGCGCGGCCTACGAGCAGGTATTCCGGCAGGCCACCGACCGGGTTGCCGCGCAGGCGCGCAGCCGGCCGAAAGGCAGCTGGGCGGTGGTCGCCGATCTCGACGAGACGCTGCTCGACAATTCCAAGGCCGAATGCGCCGACCAGGTCCAGGGCGTCGAGGTGCACGATCCGGACCGCTGGACCCAGTGGGTACTGTCCGAGCAGGCCGAGGCGCTGCCCGGCGCGGCAGCGTTCGTGACGGCGGTACGCGGCCTGGGCGGCAAGGTGATCGTCGTCAGCAATCGCGAGGAAGGGCCGCACCGGGCTGCGACGCTGGCCAACCTGGCCAAGGTCGGCATCGTCGTCGACGTGCTGCTGCTGGCCAAGGATCGCAGCGATTTCGACAAGAACAGCCGCTTCCGGCTGATCGAGGAAGTGGGCGTCGCCGCCGCCAAGCTGCCGGCCCTGCAGGTGCTGGCCTATGTCGGTGACAACATCAAGGATTTCCCCTACCTGTCGCAGGTCGATTTCGGCGATCCGGCGCAGTTCGGTGCCCGCTACTTCCTGCTGCCGAACCCGGTCTACGGGTCCTGGCAGCGCCTGCCGATGCGCTGAAAGCCGGCGACTGCCGGCAGGTCACCTTCCGCCCTGCCGGCCGTTCCGATGGACCAGTGCCGCCGCCGCATCGCAAGCGCGCGGCCTGAGCCGAGCGACCGCGCTGTCCGTCAGGCCCGGCGCGACAACCCCACACTGGAGAATGCGATGCCCCTGCTGTTGAACCCCGGCCGCCTCGCGGTGGCCACGCGCCGGCGCGCCGGCACCGTGCGGACGCTGCTGGCGGCGCTGGCGCTGCTGGTGGCTGCTCCGACCGCGCTGGCCCAGCGCGGACTCAACCCGGTGCCCGGCGTGACCAGCTTCGAGCAGCAGTTCTCGGTCGGCACGTCGGCGATCCGCCGGGTGCTCTACCTGCGCCCGGTCGCCGCGCCGACCGGCCGGGTCCCGGTGATGGTCGTGCTCCACTACGGCGGCGGCAGCCCGGAAGCGATGGCCAACCTGATTCGACTGGGCGAGCTGGTGCGCGACACCGGCGCCTGGGCGATCCTGCCGGAAGCCAGCGGCCGCGCCTGGAACCACGATCCGCGCCGCGACCGGCCACGTTCGGAAGACGACGTCGAGCTGATCACCCGGGTCATCGACAACGCCGCCGGCAGCCTGCCGATCGACCCCCGGCGCGTCTATCTGAGCGGCTTCTCGTCCGGTGGCTTCATGGCGCAGCGCTATGCCTGCGAACGCCCGGAGCGGATCACGGCCATGGCCTACGTGTCCGCCACCTTGCTCGATTCGCTGGCCACGCAGTGCACGTCGGCCGCCGGGCTGCCGGTGATCGGCATGCACGGCACGGCCGACGCACGGGTCAGCTACGGCGACCGCGTCGGGCTGGCCTCGGCTCCGGACACGGCCCGTTTCAATGCCCGCCGCAACGGCTGCCTAGGCCTGCCGCAGCGGACCCGGCTGCCCGATCGTGTCAGCGACGGCACGACGGTCGATCTCGACCTCTGGGACAGTTGCGCCTCCGGCAAGCCGGTGCGTTTCTACACGATCAACCGTGGCGGCCACACCTGGCCCGGCAACGATGTGCAGGTCGGCCTGCGCGGCGTCACCACCCGGGACATCGACGCCACGCGACTGATCTGGGAACTGTTCAGCCCGTACAGCCGCTGAAACCGGACCCGGCGCGGATTCCGGGGCCGGCGGCGGAGCGCGTCAGCGGTCGCGGAAGCGGCGGGTGAGGTCGCCGTAGCTGTCGATGCGCCGGTCGCGCAGGAACGGCCACCAGCGACGCACGTTCTCCGAGCGCGCCAGGTCGATGTCGACGACCAGCACGTCCGGCTGGTCGGTCGAGGCCCGGGCGAGGAATTCGCCCTGCGGCCCGGCGACGAAGCTCGAGCCCCAGAAGCGCTGGCCCGGCGTCTGGCCGGTCGGGTCGGGCTCGAAGCCGATGCGGTTGGCGACCACCACCGGCAAGCCGTTGGCCACCGCGTGGGCGCGCTGGATCGTCACCCAGGCTTCGCGCTGGCGTTCCCGCTCGTCCTCGGGGTCTTCCGGGTTGTTGCCGATCGCAGTCGGGTACAGCAGCAGGTCGGCACCGGCCAGCGCCATCAACCGCGCCGCTTCCGGGTACCACTGGTCCCAGCAGACCAGCAGGCCGAGCCGGCCAACGCTGGTCGGGATCGGTTCGAAGCCGAGGTCGCCGGGCGTGAAGTAGAACTTCTCGTA
>CAYPJK010000381.1:0-3422 GCA_964411025.1 uncultured Nevskia sp. | reverse complement strand
GCCACGCCGGCGCCGGTCCTGGCGCCGCCGGCCAATGGCAAACCGCCGGCCGACGAGCGCTTCCGCAATGCGCTCGGGCTGATGGAAGACCACCGGCCGCAGGAAGCGCAGGCGGCGCTGCAAAGCCTGCTGAAGGATTACCCGGACCTGTCCGGCCCGCTGACCGACGCCGGCATCCTCTACGCACACGCCAAGCAGCGCGACAAGGCGCTGGCGCACTTCCAGCGCGCGATCAAGGCCAACCCGGCCAACATCGTGGCGCTGAACTGGAGCGGCGCGCTGTACCGCGAGGCCGGCGACCACGGGCGCGCCGAGAAAGCCTGGCTGCAGGCGCTGGCGGTGAAGCCGGACTACCCGGCGGCGGCGCTGAACCTGGCGATCCTCTACGACGTGTCGATGCACCGCCCGGCCGAAGCGCTGCAGTACTACCGCCGCTATCAGGAGCTGATCGGCCGCGAGGATCTGATCGTCACCGCCTGGGTGCGGGAGCTGGAAGGCCGCCCGGCGCAGCTGGCCAGCGCCGCCGGCGACGGAGCCGCACGATGAAGCCGCGCACGTTGCCGCTGGTTCCGCTGCTGGCGCTGCTGCTCGCCATCGCCGGTCCGGCCGCCGCCGATGCACCGGCGGCCGCCGCACCCGGCCGTGCCGAGCCGGTCAAGGCCGGTGCCACCATCGTCGGCGACAGCGACGCCGCGATCGGCCTCTACCTGACGCCATGGAAGGACGAGGAGCCGCTGCCGCCGGGCCGCAATCCGTCGAACTTCACGATCGCGCCGGCACCGGCCGATGCTGCTGCCGACCGTGCGCGGCTCGATGCCCTCGACGGCATCGACAGCTACCGGCGCGCGCGCCGCCATTCCTTCGGCAACTGAGCCACGAGGTGCCTGCGTCCATGAACGTCCTGACCGTGATCGTCCACTTCTTCCAGCAGGGCGGCGTGTTCATGTACCCGATCGCGCTGGTGCTGCTGGCGGTTGTCGCCGTCAGTGCCGAGCGGCTGCTGTTCCTGCTGACCGCCGAGCGCGAGCACCGCGCGCTGCTGAAGGCGCTGGCGCCGCTGATGGCGCGCGGCGACCTGCCGGCGATCGACGCGCTGCTGGCCGCCTCGCCGGCGGCGATCGCCCGGGTGCTGGAAGGCGCGATCGACCGCGCCCGCATCGACAGCCGCCGCAGCGAACTGGAAATCGCCACCGAGCAGGGCCTGATGGACGTGCTGCCGGCCTTCGAAAGCCGCACTCACTACCTGGCCACGCTGTCCAACATGTCGACCCTGCTGGGCTTGCTCGGCACCGTGCTCGGCCTGATCGGCGCATTCGCGGCGCTGGGCGCGGCCGACCCGGCGCAGAAGGCGGACCTGCTGTCGTCCGGTGTCTCGGAAGCGATGAACTGCACGGCTTTCGGCCTGATGGTGGCGATTCCGGCGCTGTTTCTGCACGCCCACATGCAGAGCCGCACGACGCGGCTGATCGACAGCCTGGAATCGGTGTGCTCGCGCTTCGTCAGCGCCATCAGCGGCCGGCCGCTGCCAGCGACGGCGGCGGCCTGAACCGTGCCGATGCCCATGCCGGCGCCCTTGCCGATGACCGGGCTGGCCACCATTGCCGATATCGGCCGCGATGCCGATCCGCAGGCCGATGACGAAGCGCCGCGCGGCGGCCGGCGCGCCCGCCGCGTGCGCCGCCAGCTGCGGCTGCGGCGCGACGACGAACTGAACATCGTGTCGATGATCGACGTCTTCGCGGTGCTGATGTTCTTCCTGCTGGTGACCTCCTCGATCAGCGCCGCGCGCCTCAAGGCGCTGGCGCTGGACCTGCCGGCCGCGGCGCTGGCCCGCGAGGTCCGGCCCCTGGCGCGGCCGAGCCTGGAACTGCTGGCCGACGGCCTGCGGGTCGACATCGGCGACGGCCGCGTGCAGCGGCTGCGGCCGGACGACGGCGTGCGGCTGTCGGCACTGCTGCTGGCCGCCAAACAGCGGGCACCCGCGCAGGACGGCCTCGACCTGCGGGTGGCGCCGGACATCGCCTATGACCGTGTGGTGGCGGTGATCGACGCACTGCGTGCGGTCAGCCCGCAGGCGCGGGCCGCCGGTTATCCGGATGAACTGTTCCCAAGGCTTGCGATCGGCGAAGCGGCGGCCGGGGCGCGTCGATGAGTTCCGGACGCCGACTGCGCCGGGACCTGCGCGGCCTGCGCAGCGGCGGTGCCGTGGTGTTGAACATCGTGTCGCTGATCGACGTGTTCGCGATCCTGGTGTTCTACCTGCTGGTCAACGCGCTGAACGCCGAAACCGTGCCGGTGCCGCCGGCGCTGAAGCTGCCCGATTCGCAGGCCCGCGCCGTGCCGAAGCCGAGCGTGGCGATCAGCATCAGCGAGCAGGAGATCCGCCTTGACGGCCGCTTGGTTGGCCGGGTTGATGACGCCGAGACCCTCCGCCGGCTGCGCGCGGCGCTGCAGGCGTCGGCGGCAGCGGCGGATGCCGAGGCCGACATCAACATCGTTGCCGACAAGCGCCTGCCGTTCCGGGTGCTGAACACCGTGATGACGGCCTGTGCCGGCGCGCGCTACGGCCATGTCTCGCTGGCCGTGGTCGAGAAGCCGGCCGTGCCGGTGCCGGCGGGCGGCGCCTGATGCGTGCGGACGCCGGCCTGCTGATGGCCTGGTGCGATGCCGATCGCCACGGCTTGGCCGTAGCCGCCGATCGCCGCTTCCGCCGCGTGCTGGCGCGGGCCGGCCTGCCGATGCTGGCGTTCGCGATCGTCGTGCCGCTGCTACAGCTGGAACTGCCGCGCCTGCCGGCGCCGCCGGCGCCACCACCGACGCCGACACGGGTGGCGCTGCTGCCACCGCCGGCCCGGCCGTTGCCCGTGCCGGCACCGGCACCCGTTCCCGCAGCGAAGCCGGCCCGTCCGGCGGTCACCGCGCCTGCGCCGTCGCCCGCACCGTCGCCGCCGGCAGCTGCCGTGCGGGCCCGCCAGCAGGCGCAGGCCAGCGGCCTGCTGCAACTGCGCGATCAGCTGGCCGCGCTCGGCGCGCAGCACACGGCTTCGGTCGACCGGCCGCAGGCGGTGACCGGCGATCGCCTGCCGGGGCGCATGACGGACAGCGGCGATGCGCTGGCCCGCAGTGCAGCGGCCCGCAGCGGCGGCGTGGCCGAGCAGGGCCGGGGCGATGTCAGCCGGGCCGGCGCGGCTGGCGATCTTGGTGCGCGGCGCACCGGCCGCGTGCAGGCTGACGGCGGCCTCGGCAGCGCTGCGCCTTCAGGCAGCGGTCCGGGCGGCGTCGCCGGCCGCAGCCTGGAAGACATCCAGCTTGGCTTCGACCGCAGCAAGCACGCCTTCAATGCCGTGTTCAGCCGCGCCGCGCGGGAGTCGACAGGCCTGCGCGCCGGCCGGCTGGTGGTCAGCCTGACGGTGGCGCCGGAC
>CAYPJK010000380.1:0-3460 GCA_964411025.1 uncultured Nevskia sp. | reverse complement strand
CGTCGGTCGTGCTGAACAAGGTCTCGGGCGGCAAGGATTCGTACGGCTACAACGCCGCCAACGACACCTATGGCGACATGATCGAAGCCGGCATCATCGACCCGGCCAAGGTCACCCGCCTGGCGCTGCAGAACGCCGCCTCGGTTGCCGCGCTGCTGCTGACCACCGAAGCGATGATTGCCGAACTCCCGGCCAAGAACGAAGGCCCGGCGATGCCGGCCGGCGGCGGCATGGGCGGCATGGGCGGCATGGGCGACTTCTAAGTCACCCGGCTTCCAGCCTCACGTAGTCAGGAAAAGGCCCCGGCAACGGGGCCTTTTTCGTGGCGCTCGATCCCGTTCTCGACGCGCGAGCCGGGATACCCCGCGACCCCCGCCTTGTTGCAGATCGCCTGCACGGCATCGACTGCCAGCGCATGCGCTGCGATCAGACGTTTGACGGCGCTGCGGCGCTGATCCGGGACATCAGCGTGCGAGCGACCGCAGGTTTCAGCCATCGCCTCGCCGAGCAGCAGCACCGAAGCGGGACCACCGCGCTCGGCTTCGTCTTGCACATCGCGGCCTTCAGCCATCAACCCGGCGCGGACTCCGGCCCGCTGCTTCGGTGTGATCAGGCGGATCACCCGGCCGTCGCCGACGCGCTCGATCTCGACTCCCTCGGATGCCGAGACAATCGCCCGTTCATTCGGAATCCGCGCGGCGCGGGAGACAGCGCTCCGAAAGGCGCGCGTCTGCAGGGGTTGCTGAGGCGTGCAGACGCAATCGGTGGCGTGGCTTTGCGGGCGGGCAAGACAACCGCGCCGGAATCAGATCCAGCCGCGCTTCCACACGGCTGTATCGCCGAGCGTCCGCCACGGCAGTACCTGCACGCGGCCGGAATGGACCGCTTGCAGCTCGATCTCGGTGACCGGCGCGGTCGGCGGCTCCGGCTCGATCAGCCGGGTGACGATGAAGTGCTTTTCGCGATTCACCGGCGTCACGGCCGTCCATTTGCTGAGCGGCAGCTGCTTCGGATTCAACGGGGTTCGTGGCCGCGTGGTCGGCGGCATTTCCGGGGCGGTCTTCATGGGTCGAAGTGTACGAATGCGGCTGCCGCCGTGGTGACCGCGCGGTGGCGTGACCGTCGCCGCCGTCGGGGCGGGTACACTGCGCGCCCCGTGAACCACCCCCAAGGGCCTGCGCCGTGCGCCGGTCCTGCGTCGACCCCGCCATGACTGCCTACGCCGCCATCGATTTCGGCACTTCGAACTCCGCTGCCTGCGTCGGTGCCAGCGGCCATCCCGCCCGGCTGGTGGCGCTCGAGGGCGACCGCGAAACCCTGCCGACGGCGGTGTTCTTCAACGCCGACGAGCACAGCGTGGCCTACGGCCGCCAGGCGATTTCCGAATACCAGGCCGGCTACGGCGGACGCCTGATGCGCTCGCTGAAAAGCCTGCTTGGCAGCGAGCTGATCAACGAGACGACGATCATCGAAGGCCAGCCGGTGGCCTATCGCGACATCATCAGCCGCTTCCTGGCGCACCTGAAGCGCACCGCCGAAAGCGCTGCCGGCGAACCGCTGACCCGCGTGGTGCTGGGCCGCCCGGTGCATTTCGTCGATGACAACCCGGAGCGCGACCAGCTGGCCGAGCGCACGCTGATGGAAGTGGCGGAAGCGGTCGGCTTTCGCGACGTGCGCTTCCAGTACGAGCCGATCGCCGCCGCGCTCGACTACGAGCGGACGCTGGCGCGCGACACCGTGGTGCTGGTGGCCGACATCGGCGGTGGTACCTCGGACTTCTCGGTGGTGCTGCTCGGGCCGGATCGGGCCGGTGCGCTCGACCGCAGCGGCGACGTGCTGGCCAATGGCGGCGTGCACATCGCCGGTACCGATTTCGACCAGTACCTGTCGATGCGCTCGGCGATGACCTGTCTCGGCCTCGGTGCGCCGGGCAAGAACGGCAAGCAGGTGCCGTCGCAGATCTATTTCGAGCTGTCGACCTGGCACCAGATCAATTTCCTGTACACGCGCAAGGCGCTGGCCAGCGCGCAGACGCTGGACATCTTCTACGACCAGCCGGTCCACCATCAGCGGCTGATGAAGGTGCTGCGCGAGCGAGAAGGGCACCGCATCGCCGGCCTCGTCGAAGACGCCAAGGTGGCGGTGGCCGATGGCGGCACGACGCGGCTGGCGCTGGATTTCGTCGAGAACGATCTCGGCATCGACGTCGATGGCGAGCTGCTGTCGCGGTCGATCAGCGCCGGCATCGCGCGGATCGTGCAGACCGCGCAGGACACCGTCGCAGCGGCGGGCCTGCAGGCCGATCAGGTCGACGCGATCTACTTCACCGGCGGTTCCACCGGCATCCGCGCGCTGCGCGATGCACTGGCCGAGGCCTTCGGACGCGCCGAATCGGTCAACGGCGATCCGTTCGCCAGCGTCGCCCGCGGCCTCGGCGTCTACGCCGGCCGGCTGTTCGCCTGAGCGCTGCCGGCGTCGCGGCTCAGGGCAGCCGCCGCAGGTAGCGGTCGCTCATGTTCCAGGTGCCGTTGCGGGTCCAGGTCCAGGTGCCGGTCATGTCGTAGCCCAGCTGGCGGGAGGTGAAGCGCAGCTCGCTGACCTCCGGTACCAGCGCCACGCCGCTGGCGGTGACGGTGGTGCCGAGCGATGCCGCCTGCGTCGACTTTGGCAGCCGCACGTTCCAGCTGCCGATTTCTGCAGGGCCGTCGAGCCAGTCGAGATTGCCGTCACCCGGGCCGCGGGCGATGAAGCTGCTGCGCGGAATGCCGAGCCGGCGAATCCAGTCCATCAGCTCGGCGCGGCCGCTGCCGGAGGCGACGATGGTGTCGCCCTGGCTGCTGACCACCGCGCTGCCGGTGGCCGACGTCTCGGCTACCGAAGCCGCAGCAGCGGCGGTCGGGTTCGGTCCGACCTCGGTTGCGGCAGAGGTGGCAGCCAGCGGCAGCGTCGCCGGCGCGGCGGTCGTCGACGCTGACGGCGGCGACGCAGCGGCGACCGTGCGATCGAACTTCACGGCCGTGCCGCGGGCCGCCAGGCTGTCCCAGCAGCGCGAATCCCAGCGATTGCCCTTGTCGGTCTCGAAGTGCAGGTCGACGATGCCGTCGGCGCCGCGCGCCAGCGCCGCCAGCTGCAGGCGTTTCAGCGCATCGTCCCGGGTCGGGACATCGCTGAATTCCCAGAACTGGCAGGAATGCGCCTCGATCGGCGCGAGGACGGTGACGGTGGCCGGCGGCGCGGCCTCACCGCCCGTTTCGAACACCGGAATCCGGAAGGCGGCCTCGCGTTTGAGCACGGGTACCCGGTCGACGCTGGACTGTGGCACCAGCGGTGCGCAGCCGGCGGCCAGCGCGGCGATCAGCAGGACGAGGGTGGGGCGGGCGTAACGGTCAGGCATGGTGGAGGCTTCCGTGTGGACGGGGATCGGCCTCGTTGCCGATGACGGCTTCGGTCAAGCACAGCT
>CAYPJK010000379.1:0-3466 GCA_964411025.1 uncultured Nevskia sp. | reverse complement strand
AGACGATCTTCATGAGGTCGCTGCCGATGTCGGCGATCTTGGTGAAGATGCCGCCGGCGATGCGCAGGGCGGCGGCGCCGAGCGACTCGCCGATGGCGAAGCCGAGGAAGCAGACGCCGGCGTACTCACCGGGAATGAAGAGCAGGATGGCGAGCATGAACAGCAGCTCGACCGAGATCAGCATCATGCCGACGCTCATGCCCGCTCGCAGCGGGATGTCGCACACCGGGAACGCCTTGCCCTGGAGGCTGGCGAACGCCGTGCGCGAGTTGGCCAGCGTGTTGATGCGGATGCCGTACCACGCCACGCCGTAACTGCCGCCGATGCCGATCAGGCTGAAGAGGATGACAATCGCGATGCGGCCGGGCTCGAGTCCGGTGAGCCAGAAGTAGGCAATCATCACCGCACCGATGAACAGCTCGAGGATCAGCAGGAACTTGCCCTGCTGCACCAGGTAGGCCTTGCAGGTCTCGTAGATCAGCGCCGAGACGTCGGCCATCGACTTGTGCACCGGCAGGTTCTTCACCGCGGTATACGTCCAGAGGCCGAACAGCAGTCCCAGCACGCAGACGACCAGCCCCGAGAGCAGGATCTGGTGGCCGGTCATGCCGAGGAAGTCGCCCTGATTCAGATCCGGCAGCTGGATGTTGACTTCGCCGCCGGGGCGGTGCGCCGCGTCCTCGGGTTGCGCCGCCAGCGCCGCCGGCGACAGCAGCAGTGCCAGCGTGAAAATCACGGCCACTCGTCGAATTAGCCTCGTCACCATCTCGTCGTTGTCCCCTTTTAACTTTTGCTTTTCACGTTCAACTTCGCCGGCAGCGCCATTCCACCGGTGAGAAACAACCTGATCCCCTCTTCAACCGACAAGTCCGGAAACATCGCCTGCGACCGCGGATACGCCACGACGTCACCGAGATAGAGGTGATTCGTCGGCACGTAGACGGCGATCATCGCTTCCGGCCCCTGGCCGCGATCCAGCGTGAATTCGCGTGTCAGGAAACCAATCACCAGTCCCCGCCGCGCGTCTTCCACGACGACGACCTTCTTGAAACCAGTCTCGCTGTCGGGCGAGAACGCCGTGACCAGCTGTTTGACCGGCGCATACACGGTCTTGAACAGCGGCACGTTCAGCAGCCAGCCTTCGCCGCGCTGCAGGATCCGCCGTCCAATCACATTCGTGGCCACACCGCCGACGAGCAGGATCACCACCACGGTGATCAGCACGCCGAGCCCCGGCACCGGCCGGCCGAGCCAGATCTCCGCCACCGGCCGCGCCGCGCCATCGATGAACCGGAAGGTCCACACCAGCGTGACAACGGTGATGAAGAGCGGCACCGTGACCACCAGGCCGGTCAGAAAGCTTCGTCGTAGCCAGCCCATCGTCACTTCAGAGTTGCCAATTACCAGTTACCGGTTGCCAGCCATAGAAGCGTCACGACTGCCAGCGCAAACCGGTAGTATGCAAACACGCCCAGGGAGTGCACGGCCAGGTACTTCACGAAAAACTTCACCGTGAGATACCCGACGATCGCCGACGTCACGAGCCCGACCAGCATGATCGTGACGGGCACACCCGCGATACCTACCTCCGCCAGGTCCAGCGCTTCTTTCGCCGCCGCCGCGACAATCGCCGGCAGGCTCATGAGAAACACGAACCGCGCCGCCGACGCCCGCTGCACGTGGAGCAGCATCGACACCGTCAACGTCGCGCCCGACCGCGAAATGCCAGGGGCCAGGGCCGTGGCCTGCGCGACGCCGATCAGCAACGCCTCGCCGTAGCCAAGCTCGCGCGCGTCGCGCGATTTCTTTCCCACGCGCTCGGCCAGCAGCAGGCCAGTCGCGCCGATTGTCAGCGTGATCGCCACCACCAACGGCGATCGCAGCTGCCCTTCAATCACGTCGGCGAACAACCCGCCGACAATCACGATCGGTATCGTGCCGGCGATGATGAGTCGCCCGAGGCGTTCCCATTCACCATCACGTCCCGTCAACGCCCCAGGCGCCGCCAGCGTCAGCCGCACCACGTCGTCCCTGAAGAACGCCACTACTGCCAGCAGCGTGCCGACGTGGCACGCCACGTCGAACGGCAGCCCGAACCGGTCCGGGTCCCAGCCGAAGAACGCTCGCGCCAGGATCAGGTGTCCCGAGCTCGACACCGGCAGGAACTCGGTCAGGCCCTGCACGACCCCGAGCAGCGCGGCACTCAGCAGATCCACGCGAGCCTACGCCGTCTGCCGTCCCGCCTTCTTGCCCGCCGCTCCCGGCCGCGTCTTGGGGCTCAGCACGACCGCCACGGCCGAGGCGATGAACACGGTTGAATAGGTGCTGGTGACAATGCCGACCAGCATCGCGAACGCAAACCCCTGGAGCACTTCGCCGCCAAAGAGGTAGAGCGACGCCACCGCAAGAAACGTCGTGCCCGCGGTAATCACCGTGCGCGGCAGCGTCTGGTTGACGGCGGTGTTGATCACCGTCTCGATCGGTTCCTTCTTGCGATTGCGCAGGTTCTCGCGCACGCGGTCGAAGATGACGATCTGGTCGTTCACGCCGTAGCCGACCAGCGTCAGGATCGCGGCAATGGTATTGAGCGACAGCTCGTAGCCGGCGAGCGTCAGGATCGACAGCGTGATCAGCACGTCGTGGATGCTGGCGACCATGGCGCCGATGCCGAAGCTGAACCGGAACCGCAGCGCGATGTAGATGGCGATGCCGACCAGCGAGGCGACCGTAGCGAGGACGCCGCGCAGCTGCAGGTCACGACCGATCACCGGACCGACGAACTCCGTGCTCAGCACCTCGAACTTGCCGAGGTTGGCGGCCTGCAGTTCCGACACCAGCCGCGTCGAGGTCTTCTCGAGCGTGCTCTCGTCCGTGCCGCCGCCTTCGGGCAACGGCAAGCGAACCATCACCTCGTTGGCGGCGTCGCCGTAGCGCTGCACGGTCTCGTCGTTGCCGGCGATCGCCGAGCGGATGGCTTCTTCGTTCACCGCCTGCTCGAAACGCACCACCACCATGGTGCCGCCCGAGAAGTCGATGCCGAGGGGCAGGCCGCGCGTGACCAGCAGGCCGGCGCCGGCGAGGATGACCAGCCACGAGACCACCAGCGAGTGCCAGCGCCAGCGCAGCCAGTCGACGTTGACGTTCGTAAGAATGCGCATGTTGTCAGATGCTCAGTGTCTGCGGCTTCCGGCGCAGCAGGATCATTTCGAACAGCGTCCGGGAAACGAAGACCGCGGTGAAGACGTTGGCGAGCAGCCCGAACGTCAACGTGGTGGCAAAACCCTGAATCGGGCCGGTGCCGAAGTTGAAGAGGAATGCCGCGGAAATCAACGAGGCGATGTGCGTGTCGAGAATCGTCAGGAACACGCGATCGAAGCCGGCGGCCACCGCCTGCTTCACGGCCTCGCCGGCCGCGAGCTCTTCGCGGATGCGCTCGAAGATCAGCACGTTCGAGTCGACACCGACG